>NZ_JBHSQJ010000099.1:17154-21836 GCF_042658505.1 Streptacidiphilus monticola
GCACGCTCAGATGCCGGAGGGCGGCATCTGCCCGGTGCCTCCCATGGGCGGGTTGTCCATACCGGTGGACGGGTCGCCCAGGCCGGGGGAAGGGCTGCCCATGCCGGTACCGGCGGACGGGGTGCCCATCCCCGTGGACGGGGTGGTGCCCATGCCGGGACGGACCTGGCCGCGCCAGCCGCCCGTCTCCATGCCCCGCTCCTCGATGAACTCCTTGAAGTGCTTCAGGTCGCCCTTGATGCGGCGCTGCACCGTGCCGGTCAGCTCGCCGGCCTTCTCCACCATGCCCTGCGGCTGGTAGTCCATGGCCAGGCTGACGCGCGTGTGCCGGTCGTCCAGGGGCTGGAAGCTGACGGTGCCCATCTGCTGGACGTCACCGCTGACGGCGCGCCAGGTGATGCGGTCGTCCGGCTGCTGGTCGATGATCTCGGTGTCGAACTCCCGCTCCACACCGCCGATCCTGGTTCGCCAGTGGTTGTGCGTCGCGTCGATCTGGCGGACGTCCTCGACCCCGTCCATGAAGGCGGGGAAGTCCTCGAACTGGGTCCACTGGTTGTACACCTGGCGGATCGGGCAGTCGACGTCGATGGATTCCTTCACCATGCTCATATGGATCTCCTTCGCGTGGCTCGGTTCGGTTCGACAACCGGTCGCCTGCCCGGGATCCCCGCGTGCATTCGGCTTCCCGGGGCTGCTGTGACGGGGCGGGACTCCGTCCTGGGTGCACGGTGCGGGCCGAGCGGGCGTCAGGCGTCGGGCGCCCCCGCCGCCGGGAGCCGCAGGTAGGCGTCGAGCGCGCGGTAGGTGGCCTCCGGTTGCTCGACGTGGGGCAGGTGGCCGGCCTCGGGGATCACCCGCAGCCGGCCGTCCGCCAAGGCGGCCGCGTACGCGGCTCCGTAGGCGGGGGTGACCACGCGGTCGCTCTCGCCCCACAGCAGCAGCACCGGCATCCGCACGCCCGCGAGCCGCTCCAGCAGGGTGGGATCGTGCATGTAGGGGTCGCCCGCCAGGGCCTGCATGGTCGTCATGTTGGCCTTCCGCCGGGCGAGTTCCTCCGGGGGCAGCGCGGCGGGGTCGACCAGGAACCGCTCCGGCTCGTGCCACGAGAGCTCGGCCAGGCCGCGCGGGTCGAGCCCGAAGACGTCGGCTATCGGCTCGGCGGCGACCCGGACGCCCACGGCGTCGATCAGGACGAGGCCGGTGACGATCCCGGCGCTGTCGCCCACCGCCATCTCCGCGGCCACCCAGCCGCCCAACGAGGAGCCGACGACCGCGACGTCCCGCAGCCCGCGGTCCTGGAGCAGGGACAGGTAGTGCCGAGCCAGGTCGGCGACGCCGGCCAGGTCGGCGGGACGGGGCGTGCCGTCCCAGCCGGGAAGGACGGGCGTCAGCACGTGGGCGGTCCGGGACAGGTGCCCGGCGAGGCCGGCCACGGTCGCCGGACCTCCGCCGCCGTGCAGGACCAGGACGGGCCTGCCGCTGCCGGACTCGGAGAGGGTGAGGGACGGGCCGCCAACGGCCGCGGGAGTGTCTTGGCTCATGGCCGTCACTCTAACTAAGGATGCTTATATAAGCTAGCTTAGTTTTCGGCTAGACTCGCCCCATGCATGGTGAGCTGCAAGAACTCGGCCGCGCGGTCAAGCAGACCCAGTACCGGCAGCATCGGGCCCTGGACAGCGCCCTGTCCGCCGTCGGCACGACGCTCGCCCAGTGGGACGCCCTGCGCGCCATCGACCGCGCCCCCGGTGCCTCGGCGCGGGAACTGGCCGCGGCCACCTTCCAGACCGAGCAGGCCTTCGGGTCCCTGGTCGGCCGGCTGACCGCCCAGGGGCTCGTCGAGCGCCGCCCCGGCCGCGGCCGGCGCATCGAGCACCACCTCACGGCGCAGGGCGAGCGGACGCTGGCGGCCGGGCACCGGGTGGCCGACGACGTCCTCGCGGAGTGCTTCGCCCCGCTCGGCAGGACCGACCGCGCCGTGCTGCTCACCCTGCTCCAGCGGCTCGCCGCAGAGCCGGGGCCCGGTCGGACCGCCCCAGCAGCGCCCTGAAGCCGCGGGCGTCCGCGGCGGCGGCCCCGCGGGGGTCGTTGTTGAAGTAGACGTAGACGTCGGGGTCGGGCTCCTCGGGCCAGGCGGCGGCGATCCTGGCGGCCCAGGCGCGCAACGCCGCCTGCCCGTAGCGGGGCCACGGCCGGGCCCGCCCCTCGTGGAAGCGCAGATAGCCCCAGTCCGCGGTGCGCCACAGCGGCGTGACCGGCCGGGAGCCCCGGTCCGCCCAGCACAGCGCCGCCTGGCGCCCGGTCAGCACCGCCCGCACCTCGTCCGTCCACCAGGAGTCGTGCCGCGGCTCCACGGCGACCCGGACGGAGGGCGGGAAGCACGCCAGGCAGTGGTCCAGCAGCTCCGGGTCGGCGGGCAGCGTCGGAGGCAGCTGCAGCAGCACCGGCCCCAGCTTCGGCCCCAGCGCGCCCGCATGGGACAGCAACCGGGCCACCGGCTCCTCGGGGTCGCGCAGCCGCTTGATGTGCGTCAGGAACCGGCTGGCCTTGACCGCGAAGACGAACCCCTCGGGCGTGCGGTCACGCCAGGCGGCGAAGGTCTCCGGCGCGGGCAGCCGGTAGAACGCCGCGTTGCTCTCCACGGTGGGGAAGTGCGTGGCGTACTCCTCCAGCCATACGCGCGTCGGCACGCCCGCCGGATAGAGCAGTCCCCGCCAGTCGGCGTACTGCCAGCCCGAGGTTCCCACCTGGATGCCCACGCCTGGCGGATGCCCCGATCCCGGCGCCGCGCACACCCCGTGTCTCAGGCGCGCGTCCCCCGGTAGAAGGTGATCTCGCCCAGGACCGGGTGGCGGCGCGACGAGATCACGGCGCGGTCGAAGCCCGCCGCGGACAGCAGGCGCCCGAGACCGCCGTCGGCGTTGTCCGCCGTGTGGCCGGCTCGGACCATGCGCTGGGCGAGGCGGCCGTGGATGCCGTGCCGCGGGCCCGCGAAGTCGACCACGTGGAGGGATCCGCCGGGACGCAGAACCCGCAGCGCCTCCGCGGCCGCCGCGCCCTTCGTGTCACGGTCGAGGTGGTGCAGCATCAGGGCCGACAGCACCCGGTCGAACGAGGCGTCGGGGTACGGCAGCCGCTGGGCGTAGCCGCGCTCGAAGGAGACGGCGTCGAGGCCGCGGGCCTTGCGCTCGGCACGGGCCAGCGCGAGCGGATCCGGGTCCAGCCCCACCACCTCCACGCCGGGGCGGGCCTGCTTGACCCGGACGGAGAGGTTGCCGGTGCCGCAGCCGATCTCGAGCAGGCGCTGCCCGTCCGCGAGGTCGGCCTGCTCGACGAGGGCGCGGTGCAGAGCGGGGACGCCCAGCAGGGCGGTGAGGCGGTCGTAGAACGGCAGGAATGCGTCCCGCCCGGCGGCAGGCAGGTAGTCGTGACGCGACCCTGCGGCCGCACTGAGAGGATGTTCGTTCATGTCCCCCATGCTGGCTCCGTGGCTACCAACGCAGTTGCTGGTTCCTCGGTGGAACTGGGACTATCTTCGGTCGCATGACCGAGATGGCGAGACCGGTCCGCCTCCAGGCCGGAGTGCCCGTCTACCGGTACCGGACCGACGCGGACGCACCGCCCGTCGCCCTGCTCCGTTTCGCCCCGGGACGGCACCCGGGCGAAGGGCAGCGCCACATCCACGACTTCCCGGTCCTCATGTACGTCGAGCGGGCCACCGGGCCACGTCCGCCCCGCGAGGCGGCCCCGCACCTGGCGGAGGGCGACGCCTTCGTCGTCGCCCCCGGCGCGGTCATCGAGCCCCGGACGGTCTCCGGGATCGCCGCCGGGACGGGGCTGTTCTTCGACCCGACGGCTCTCGGCGGTGACGAACGGGCTCCCTGGTCGTCCTGGCGGGCCCATCCCCTGCTGCTGCCGTTCCTCCACCGGATGCCGGGCGGCCTGCTGCGCCTGCGGGTCCCGGCCGCGCGGCGGCCGGTCTGGGCGGCGACGATCGCCGCGATCGAGGCCGAGCTCACGGAGCGTCAGGAAGGTTACCGACAGGCGCTCCTGGCGCATCTGACGCTGCTGCTCGTCGATGTCGCCCGCCTGGCCACGGACGTGGTCGGCGATCTGCGGCGCAGCAACGAGCCGCTGCTGGCCGAGGTGTTCGAGGTGATCGAGCGGCGCTTCGCCGAGCCGCTGTCGTTGCGCGAGGTGGCCGACAGCATCGGGATGACGCCGGGTCACCTGACCACCGTGGTGCGCCGTCGCACCGGCCGGACCGTCGGCCAGTGGATCACCGAACGCCGGCTCCGCGAGGCCCGGCGCCTGCTGACCGGCACCGACCTGCCGGTCGCCGAGGTCGCCCGCCGCGTCGGTCTGCCCGACCCCGGCTACTTCGCCCGTGTGTTCCGTGCCGCCCACGGCGCCGCCCCGCGCGAGTGGCGCGCCCGGGCCACCGCCGCCGGGGCATGACGGGAGACAGTGCTGCGGGACCCACCGGACCGGGTGCGGCCAGCGGAACTCCGTTGTGCTCGAACACCCGGGGAACGCAGCGCCTGCGTTCGCACGGCGGCCCGGGCTCTCACCGCCTGTGCGCCCCACGGGACTTGACCGTACTGACGGTCCTGCGGCGCCTGTTCCACACCGCGGCCGCGCCGGCGGCGCCGACCAGGGCGACAGCGGCCGCCGTCCCGGCCACC
>NZ_JBHSQJ010000099.1:21891-45155 GCF_042658505.1 Streptacidiphilus monticola
ACGCCGCTGCCCCTGCCGCTCGGGCGGCCGGAGCCGACGGCGCACCGGCCGGAGCGGAGGAGGAGCCGGAGCTCGGCGACGCGCTGCTCGCTCCCGGTCCGGCCAGTCGGCCGCCGACCACCCGCCCCGCGAAGCCCGCGGCGGTCCGCTGAGCCACCGTCAGAATCGCTCCCCGGGCCAGCAGGACCGTGCTTCCGGGCACGCCGCTGAGGGTGCGGACGGTCTGATCGCCGCCCCGGCTCAGGTCGAGGACGGCGGTGGCGGAGGTGAGCCGGACCCCGCTGCTGCTGCTCAGCGTCGCGGACGCGGCGACGGCGAGCGTCCCGGCCGAGACCGTCGTCGGCCCGGTGTAGCCGATCCCGGAGCGCAGGGTGGTCGTCGCCCGCCCTGCCTGCACCAGGGCGCCCCGCCCGGAGATCCGGGCCAGGGTCAGCTGCGTGCCGCGGTTCTGCAGCACGAGCTGCCCGTCGTCCACGATCCGGTCGGCGGCGCCGCCCGTCAGCACCGAGCCGTCGCCGCCCGGCGCTCCGGAACCCAGCCGCAGCACCGCCCCCGCCCCGATCGTCGTGGTGCCGTGGTAGTTCTGCGGGACGGCGAAGGTGACGTCGTTGCCCGGGTGGGACAGCACGCTGATGTCGGCGTCGGCGGGTGTGCTCAGCGAGTCGTGGAAGACTCCGCCGGATATCGGCGTGCGCAGGGTCACCGGGCCGTCGTAGTCGAAGGCGAGGGTGCCCTGGCGGTGGATGTTGATGTAGGAGTCGGCGGCGTTCGCCGGCAGGAAGAAGCGGTGCGTGCTGCCGTCGCCCCACTGGACGTGCGCGCCTTCGATGTTGATGCCCCGGGTGTTGATCCGGTGCGGCACGGCGGCGAAGTTCAGCGAGGGGTCGCTCAGGGCCGGATCGGCGTCGGAGCCGCTGTCGGCGAAGCTGTAGACGCCGATGACCACGACCTTGCCGCTGCCCCAGGAGTGGAAGTTGATGTCGTTGCCGTACACGGTCTGGTAGAAGTCCGGACGCAGCACCAGCGTCCGGTCCCTGGCCGCGCCGACGATCGCGGAGCCGTTGTTGAGCACGGCGCGGACGTGGTCCAGCGAGGTGGTGTAGGCGTTGGTGCCGAAGTTCGTGGCGGTGCCGTTGGCCACGGTTCCGGTGAACGGCTGGTCCCCGGACAGCTCCCAGGTGCCCCAGGTGGAGCGGGGCTGGCTGACCAGTCCGGAGCCGGTGATGGTGCCGAGGTTGTAGTTGCGCCCCGACAGGTCGAGGACGAGCGTGCCGTCGACGCGGATGTTGTCGGCGTTGAGCTGGAAGCCGGGCGTGGCGTAGGGGTAGTGCCCGATCATTCCGGCCGAACCCCCGGTGCCGTACTGGAGGGTGACGCCCCGTTCGACGGTGACGGCAGGTGGGTCGGGGCGGCTGACGGTGGTGACCGGGTGGCTGCGCGTGGTGCTCACCTGTTGGTGGCTGCGGCCTGCGGGCAGCGCGAAGTCGCTGTCCCTGGTGAGGACGAGGGTGGCCGCGCCCGAGGCGGCGCGCAGCGTCAGGGTGCCCTGTCCGCTGAGGACCCCGCCGTAGGTGGTGGTGCCGGCGGGGAGCGTGACGACGGTGTCCCCGTTGAGGACGACGTCCCGCCCGGCGAGGATGTCCGCGGTGATGTCGGCGGCTGCCGCATGGGGGGCGGCGGCCAGGCCCGCGCCCAGCACGGTGGTGACGAACGCCGCGGTCAGTGCCGCCGCTCTCCTCGCGGTCACGCGTAGGTCTCCCTCACTCGCCGACGTGTTGCACTCTGTGCGCTGTCGGGGATTTCTGCGAAGAACACCCTACGGGCTTGTGGGCGATTCCGTGCAACCCGTCCCAAGTCCCCGCCGGGCAGCCGCTGGTGGGCCTTCCACTTCTTCTGCACGGCGCTGAAGGCGAGTTGGGGAGCGGCAGCCCCGGTCAGCGCGGCGCCCACGCCCCGGCAGCTGCGGCGCTACGCCACGGCAGGTCAGCGGGCTCCACCGTCGGCTTCGCCAGGCTGGTGTGGGGAGGGCAAGTTGGTGTGGTGCCGGGGCGCAGTCCGGCACCACACCATGGGCGGAGGTGGGTCAGCGGGCCGTGAGGGTCCACAGGTGGTCGGCGGTGCCGTTGTCGCTCCACTGGAGGACCTGGGCGCCGGCGGCGGTGCTCATGTTGGTCACACCGAGCAGCAGTCCGCTGTTGTAGTTGGCGATCTTGTAGTGCCCGGAGCCGTCCGGGATCAGCTGCCACAGGTGGTCGGCGGTGCCGTTGTCGCCCCAGACGAGCGCCGTCCCCCCGTTGCTGGTGCTCATGTTGCTGATGCCGAGGTCGAGGCCGCTCGCCTGGTTGACGATCTTGTAGAGGCCGGAGCCCGCGGCGACGAGGGTCCAGTTCTGGGTGGTGGAGCCGCCGGGGGTGTTCTGGTCCACCAGCGTGCCCTGCGCGGTGGCCTGGCCGGCGGTGTCCAGGGCCAGTCCGCTGTTGAGGTTGGTGATCTGGTAGCGGCCCGCCAGGGTGGTGGACGTCCCGGTCGGCGTGATCACCAGGTGGTAGCCGTCCGTGGCGTTCGTGGTGACCGGCACGGTGAGGGACCCGTTGCTGACGGCGTAGTCCGCGTCGGAGATGGTGATCGGCCCGGACACGGCCGTGGTGCGGCCCTTGGACGGGGTGTACTCGAGCTTCACGTGGACCGTGGAGCCGAAGGCCGACAGCGAGCCGAGGCCGTTGACGGTGACCGCGGAGGAGCCGGACCCGCCGCCGAAGACGACGCTGATCTGGTTCCCGGCGCCGTTCAGCGAGGCCATGCCGTCGATGCCGGTCTGCGCGGGCGGGGTGGTCACGAGCATGTTGCCGCTCATGTCGCCGTACCACTTGTACAGCCAGTAGGCGCCGTTGGGGCTGCCGCCGGTGTCGGTGAGGGTGTCGCCCAGGGTGCCGTAGTGGTTCCAGAACGCCATCTCGGCGTCGTGCACGCCGAGCCGCTCGAACTTGGCCGCGTAGCCCACCATGGCTCCGGGCACGCCGACCTCGCTGGTGGTGCCGTACTCCTCGATGGAGATCGGGCGGGGGGTGATGCCCAGGCTGTTCTCGATGTCGGTGACGTTGGCGATGTCCCCGGCGATACGCGAGGAGCCCGCCAGCTCGTGCCAGCTGATGATGTCCGGGACCGTGTTGGTCGCGACGGCGTTCTGCAGGAAGCTCTGCATGCCGCTGATGTTGGTGGAGAAGCTGGGGCCCTGGATCGGGGTGGTGGCGTCCTTGGCGCGGACCTCCCGGTAGGTGCGCGTCCAGCCGTCGTTGAAGCTGCCCGCGTGGGTGGTGTCCCAGGTCCAGTCCGGCTCGTTCCACAGCTCGTACGCGGCGATGTTGGTCGCCCCGGAGGCCTTGACGGAGGCGACCTGGGTGTCCACGGCGGACAGCCAGTCGCTCCAACTGACCCACTTGTAGGGGAAGTTCGGGTACCAGTCGGGCATCCGCACGACGACCTTGGCACCGGCCCTGGCGGCCTCCGGGGCCACCTTGAGGGCGTCGCCGCCCGGGCTCGGCTCGCCGTTGGGCAGCTGCGAGCCGCCCGGGGCCATCTGCACGAAGGTGTTCGGCTTGAGCGCCTCGACCAGGCTGTCCGCCGGGACCGTGGCGGTGTCCAGCCCGTACAGGCTGCCGGTGGCCACGTGGGTCACCGGGCGCAGCGTCTGGTTGGCGCTGACGACCAGCGTGGTGGAGCTGCTGGGGGTGGCGTGGGCCGGTGCGGCGGCGGCCAGGCCGCCGACGGCGGTCAGGGAGAGGGTGGTGAGCCAGGCGGCGGCGTGCCCGGCTCGGCTTCTGGCTGTGTGCACGATTGCTCTCCTTTGAGCGGGTGGGTGGTGACTCGGCGGTGCTGTGGAGGAAAGAGCAGGGATCGGCAGCCGGTGATGAGGGTCCGGGCGGCTCGGTCGGCGGCGGTCCTGGGCGCGGCGGACCGCGCCCACGGGCCGCAGGGGGCGAAGTGGACACGGGCGGTCAGTCCTTGACGGCTCCGGCGGTGACGCCGGCGGCCACGTAGCGCTGGGCGAGGACCAGGAGCAGTGCGGCCGGGACGGAGGCCACCACGGCGGTGGCCATGATGGCGTTCCACTCCTGGTTGTTGTTGCCGATGTAGTGGTAGATGCCGAGGGTGATCGGCCGCAGGTTGCCGCCCGCGTCAAGGGTGTTGGCGAAGACGAAGTCGGACCACGCCCACAGGAAGCTGAACAGCGAGACGGTGACCAGGGCGTTGCGGCTGACCGGCAGGACCACCGACCAGAAGGTGCGGAAGGTTCCGGCGCCGTCGATGCGGGCGGCGGCGGTCAGTTCGTCGGGGATGCCGGACATGAAGGCCGTGAAGATCATCACCCCGAACGGCACGGCGATGGTGGAGTCGGCCACGATCAGGCCCCACCAGGTGTTCATCAGGCCCAGGTTGAGGAAGATGCCGTAGAAGCCCATCGCCATGACGATGCCCGGGACCATCTGCGCGATCAGCAGGGCCATGCCGAGGACGCCGCCGCCGCGCGGGCGCAGCTTGGCGAGCGCGTAGCCGGCCGGCGCGGCCAGCAGCAGGGTGAGCGCGACGGTGCCGAGCCCGATCAGCAGGCTGGTCAGCAGATAGGGCAACTGGTCGTGCAGGACCGCCTGGTAGCCCTCGAAGGTCGGGTGCAGCGGGAGCAGGTCCGGCGGGCTCTTGCGCATGTCCTGCTGCGGGGTGAGCGAGACGTTGAGCATCCAGTAGACGGGGAAGAGCATGACCGCCGTGAGGACGACGCCGATGACGGTGGTGCGGGCGGAGCGGCGGTGGGGCGCGGTGGCGGTCATGCTTCCTGCCTCCTCTGGACGCGGATGTAGAGCAGCCCGAAGACCAGGGCGATCAGGATGAGGATGTTGCCCACCGCGGCGCCGGGGCCGAACTGCGGGAGCAGCGAGCCGAATCCGAGCCGGTAGGACCAGGTCGCCAGGGTGGACGAGGAGTCCCCCGGGCCGCCCTTCGTCATGATCCAGATGAGGTCGAAGACCTTGAGCGTGTAGACGAAGCCGAGCAGCAGCACGATCGCGGAGACCGGCCGCAGCAGCGGGAAGGTGATGCGGCGGAACTGCTGCCAGGCCCCGGCCCCGTCCAGCGCCGCCGCCTCGTACAGCTCGCCCGGGATGTTCTGCAGGCCGCTGTGGAGGATGACCAGGTTGAACGGGATGCCGATCCAGATGTTGGCGATGATCACCGAGGTCAGCGCCCAGTCCGGGGAGGTGAGCCAGTCCACCGGGGACACGCCGACGAGGTGGAGCGCGTAGTTGAGCACGCCGGACTCGCTGTTCATCATCCAGGCCCAGGTGGACGAGGAGACGATCAGCGGCAGCAGCCACGGGATCAGGAACAGCGCCCGCAGCAGGCCGGAGAGGCGGAAGTTCCGGTTGAAGAACACGGCCAGCGCCAGGCCAGCGCAGTACTGCACCGCGATGGACGCGAGCACGAACACGAAGGTGTTGCGCATCGCCGGCCAGAACGTCGGGTCGCGCAGGACCTGGTCGAAGTTGTCCCAGCCGGAGAACGGGGCCCCGCCGGCCACGAAGGACCGCACCGTGTAGTGGTGCAGGCTCAGGTCGAGGTTGCGGTAGAGCGGATAGAGGTAGAACGCGGCGAGGTAGGCCACCAGCGGCGCGGCGAACGCCCAGGCGGTCCACTGGTGCCTGCGGTGCTGACGGCGCTGGGCCCTGCCGCCGTCGGCCGGGGTGGGCCCGGTCGCCCTGAACGCGGCCGGTGACCGCTGCGGGCGGTCGGCTCGGGCGAGGGTCATGCGATGCTCCTAGGGCGGGAACGGCGTCCAGGACGCGGTGCTGTCAGCGGGAGGGGCGGCGCGCGCGGCGCGGGACGCGCGCCGCACCTCCGGTCTCCGGATGGAGGGACGGTCGGGGCCGGAGACTCAGCCCTGGTGGTTGGCGACGGCCTGCTGTGCGGCGTCCATCGCGGCCTGGGCGCTCTTGCCGCCGGACAGACCGGCCTGCACCGCGGTCCACAACTGCTCGGAGATGACCGGGTACTTGGTGCCGAGCCCGTTGCTGGTGCGGCCGCGCGCGGCGGCGACCGCGGACACCCACGGCTGCAGCGCGGGGTTCTGCTGGACCTGCTGCTGCTGGACCGTGCCGGTGGGCGCGACGTAGGACAGGGTGTTGTCGGTGGCCAGCAGGTTGGTCGGGCTGATCAGGCAGTCGACGATCTTCTTGGTGACGCCGTAGCGGGACTTGTCCTGCTGGATCGGCACCGTCACGAACTCGCCGCCGGTCGGTGCCGGGGCCGAACCGCCGTTCTGGCCGGGGATGTTGATGATGCCGTAGGGGAAGCCGGCCTTGGCGGCGTTGCCCAGCTGCCAGGTGCCGTTCTCGCCGAAGGCGTACTGGCCGGTGGCGAACTCCTGCCAGCTGGTGGTCTGGGTGTTCTGCAGCACGTCGTTCGGTGCCAGCCCCTGGTCGACCCACCCCTTCCACAGCGACAGCGCGGCCACGCCCTTGGCGTCGTTCAGCTTCGTCAGGTCGCCGCCCGCGCCCCAGAACCACGGCAGGAACTGGAAGCTGCCCTCCTCCGTGCCGATCGCGGAGAAGGTGATGCCCTTCTTGCCCGCGGCCTTGACCTTCTGCAGCGCGGCGGTGAGCGAGGCCCAGTCCTTGATGCCCGCCGGGTCGACGCCGGCCGCCTTGAGGACGTTCTTGTTGTAGTACAGGGCAAGGGTGTTGGCGCCGATCGGCACGCCGTAGGAGGCGCCGTCCACGACGCCCGCGCCGAGGATGTTCTGCTGGATCGAGGAGGTGTCCAGGCCCAGGTCGCTGGTCTTGTTCAGGATTCCGGCCTGCACGAGCGTGGAGACGACCGGGTTGTCGACCAGCATCACGTCGGGAGCGTTGCCCTGCTGTGCGGCCAGGAGCGCCTTGTTGCCCAGGTCGGTGGTGTCCATGCCGGTGCGCTTGACGGTGACGCCCGCCTGGGTGCCGCAGGCGGCGACGCGCTTGCCCCAGTCGGAGGAGGCGTCGAACTGGGGATACGGGTCCCAGAACGTGTAGGTGCCCTTGGCGGAGCCGCCGGATCCGGTGGTGGCGCTGCCGCCGGAGGACGAACACGCCACGGCGGACGCGAGCGTTCCGGTGGCCAGCACAGCGGCGACGAGAGTGCGGCGCAGGTGTCTCATGGGGACCTCGTTGTCGGAGGGAGGGTGGGAGAAGGGGGCGGTGCGAGGGGGATCAGCTGGTGGGCAGCCAAACGCGCATGCTGCCGGTCGTGCGGTTGGCCCAGGCGTAGTAGGGCACGGCGGTCAGCTCCACCGGCGTGCCCGGGTCCTGGGAGCCGGTGGCACCCACGGCCGGGGTGTAGGGCCACCAGCCGGTGTCGGGGAGGGTGCGACGATAGCCCGCCGCGACCACGGTGACCACCCCTTCCAGCAGATCAGGGCGGTCCTTGACGGTGAGCGGGGTGCTCGTGTCGAGCACGATGTCGTCCAGCCCGCCGTCGGGGTGGTCGGCCTGCTCCAGGCAGTGGACGAGCGGGCCGCGCTCGATGGCGACGCAGCCGCGGACGGCGTCCACTCGCGGGTCGGCGGCGACCAGACGGGGCGTCAGGTCCAGGTCGAGGACGACCTCGTCACCCACGCTCCAGCTCCGGGTGATCCGCAGCCAGCCGTCCTCGGCGGCGGCGGCGACAGCGGCGCCGTTGACGCTGAGGCTGTGCTCCGCGGCCCACTGCGGCAGCCGCAGCGACAGCGTCCAGGTAGCCTGCGGGGCCTGCGACGCCTGGGGAGTCCGCGGAGTCTGCTCGACGGTCACCGCGATGCGGCCGCGCCACGGGTACTCCGTGTTAACGCTCACAGTCAGCGGCGCGCCGTCGGCCTCACCGTGGAAGCGGCCCGAGGCGTACTGGTGCAGCTGCAGCCCCCGGCCGTCGGTCGAGGAGAGGTAGTGCTCCAGGCTCGCCAGCAGCCGCATCACATTCGGCGGGCAGCAGGCGCAGCGGAACCAGCGGGTGCGCCGCGAGGACTGGTCACCCCCGGCATCCACATAACCGTCGCGCACCGCAAGCGGGTTGACGTACAGCCAGCTCTCGCCATCCAGCGACATGCCGGCCAGGAAGCCGTTGAACAGGGTCCGCTCGATCAGGTCGCTGTACCGGGCCTGGCCGGTCAGCAGGGCCATCCGCCAGCTGAACTGGATCGAGGCGATGGCGGCGCAGGTCTCGCAGTAGGCGCGCTCGTTGGGGAGTTCGTACGGGTCGCCGAAGTCCTCCTTGTCGTGGTGCGCGCCGACGCCTCCGGTCAGGTGGGTCTTGGTGGCCGCCATCGCGTGCCACAGCCGGGCACTCGCCTCGGCCAGTTCCGGGTCCCCGGTCTCGGTCGCCAGGTCCGCCGCCGCGGCCAGCAGGTAGAGCTGGCGCACCGCGTGGCCCTCGACGTTCTGCGCCTCGCGCAGCGGGACGCGGTCCTGGCAGTAGGCCTCGAAGCCGTGGGCGCCGTGGCCGTGCCGGTCGACGAAGTAGCCGGCCAGGTCGAGGTAGCGCCGGTCGCCGGTCTCGCGGTAGAGCTCGGCGAGCGCGGTCTCCACCTCGGGGTGGGCGTCGAAGCTGTCGATGGGCCTGCCGCTGCCGGGCGGTCCGAAGACGGTGTCGATGTGGTCGGCGAACCTGCGCGCCACGTCCAGCAGTTCGGTGCGTCCGGTGGCGCGGTGGTGGGCGATCGCGGCCTGGATCAGATGGCCCGCGTTGTAGAGCTCGTGGCCCCAGCGCAGGTCGCTGTAGCGGCCCTTGCCCTTGCCGGACTGGATCCAGGTGCTGAGGTAGCCGTCGTCCTCCTGGGCGGCGACGACCAGGGCGACGATCCGGTCCACCTCGGCGGCCAGTTCCGTGCTGTCGCGGCCGGCCACGGCGTCCTGGCCGAGCTGCCAGGAGGCCGCCTCCAGCCACTTGTAGACGTCCGTGTCCTGGAAGGGGTAGTCCCCCTCGAAGGCGCCGTCCTCGGCGCCCGCGACCAGGCGCAGGTTGTGCAGGTTGCCGGCGGACTCGAGCAGCCGCGGGCCCTGCGGGATGCCCACCCGGGCGTTGACCTGGCGGCGGTCGTACCAGAAACCCGCCGTCACCGTCGGCGCGACCGTCGGCCGAAGCGCGGCTCGCGCCTGCGGGCCGAGCCGGACCGGGCCGGTCACGGAAGGGGCGGTGGACTCGCGGGACATGGGACTCCCCAGATCGGTGCCTGTGCGGCAGTCGCGGCGACGCCGCGCGGCCGGGTGCACGGCGTGCGGCGCACGCTGTGCCTGCGGTGCGCAACGTCGGTTGGGCAAATGCGCAAACCTTTTTCAAGCCGGAAACGTAGGGGTCATGCGGCGGAACGTCAAGACTGCTCGCAGACTGGGTTTTCGTTTGCTCACGACTGGCCAAGCCGGGCGGGCGGTGGCACTATGGCCCGAGCAGAGACTCAGAGCAAAGGATTGCCCGTGGCGGAGTCGGGTCGAACGACCACCAGGACGAGGGCCACGCTCACCGACGTCGCCGCGATGGCAGGCGTCAGCGTGGGCACGGCCTCGAAGGCCCTCAGCGGCACCGGCCGGATGCGCCCCGAGACGCGGCAGCGCGTCCTCGACGCGGTCCAGGCCCTCGACTTCCGCCCCAACCAGCAGGCGCAGAGCCTGCACACCGGCCGGAGCTGGACGGTCGGCCTGATGACCACCGACGGCATCGGCCGGTTCAGCACCCCGGTCCTGCTGGGCGCGGAGGACGCCCTGGGCGCCGGGAAGATCTCCGTGCTGCTCTGCGACACCCGCGGCGACCTGATCCGGGAGCAGCACCACCTGCAGAACCTGATGGACCGTCGGGTGGACGGGATCATCGTCACCGGCCGCCGCACCGATCCGCGCCCCCCGCTGACCGGTGTCCACGACGGCGTCCCCGTCGTCTACGCACTGTCGCCCTCGACGGACCCGGACGACATCTCCGTCGTCTCCGACGACGCCCAGGGCTGCCGCCTCGCGGTCGACCATCTCCTGGCGACCGGGCGCACCCGCATCGCCCACGTGACCGGACCGGCGCACCATGCCGCGGCCGCGGACCGGGCGCACTGGACGGAGCAGCGCCTCGCCGAGTCATCGCTCCAACTGGCCACCGGCAGGCCGCACTTCGGCGACTGGAGCGAGGCCTGGGGCCGGCGCGCCGCCGACGCCGTACTGCGGGCGGAACCGGACACCGACGCCTTCTTCTGCGGCAACGACCAGATCGCCCGGGGCGTCGCCGACACGCTGCGCGAACGGGGCATCGCCGTCCCGGACCGGATCGCGGTCGTCGGCTTCGACAACTGGGACACGATGGTCCTGGCCTCCCGGCCACCGCTGACCACCATCGACGGCAACCTGACCGAGATCGGCCGGATCGCGGCTCTGCGCCTGCTCGACGCGATCGACGACCGCCCGATGCCGGGCGTGCACCAGGTGCCGTGCCGGCTGGTCGTACGGGACTCCGCGTAGCGACCGGGCGGGCCCCAGGGTTGCAGGGCCCCCAGGGCCCCAGGACAGAGATACATAAAGCATTAATATAAAAGAGCTATGCTTCTCCCATGAGCAGTCACGGCGCCGCTGACGGCGCTTCCGCCGCGATCGGATCGGTCCTCTACGAGCTGGCCACCAAGGCCGTGAGACGCCTTCCCCGCGACCTGAGCCTCACCTCCGCCGCCACCCTGGCCACGCTGGACCGGACCGGCCCACGACGGATCACCGACCTGGCCGCGAGCGAGGGCGTCACCCAGCCCGCGATGACCGTCCTGGTCCGGGTGATGGAGGAGGACGGGCTGGTCGAGCGGAGCGGCGACCCGTCCGACAAGCGGGTCACGCTGGTACGCCTGACCCAGGCCGGCGAGTCCTACGTCCGCGCACGGCGCCAGGCCGGCGTCCAGGCCTTCGCGCGGCTGATCGACAAGCTCACCGACGACGACGTCGAGGCCCTGACGGCGGCGCTCCCCGCGCTGCTGCGTCTGGAGGCCCTCGACGGCCAGGACCAGGAAGGGTCGAAGCGGTGACCCGCGACGAGCGTCCGGACGCGCTTCCGTCCGGGACGGAGCCGCGACTGCTGGTCCCCTCCCTGATGTTCATCGCCCTGGTCGTGGCGGCGGTCGGCAGCCTCGGGACGCCGCTGATCACCAGCGTGGCGACCACGTTCCACGTCTCCCTGGACAGCGCGCAGTGGACGCTGACCATCGCCCTGCTGAGCGGCGCCGTCGCCACCCCCGTCCTCGGCCGGCTCGGAGCCGGCCCGCACCGACGGGCCACGATTCTCGCCACGCTGGCCGTCGTCGTCGCCGGCAGCGCGCTGACCGTGCTGCCGCTGCCGTTCGCCTGGCTGCTCGTCGGCCGCGCGGCCCAGGGCGTCGGGCTCGGACTGACGGCGCTGATGATGGGCGTGGCCCGCGACCACCTCCCCGAAGGCCGCAGCGGGCCCACGATCGCCCTGATCTCCGTGGTCTCGATCATCGGAGCGGGCGTCGGCTACCCCCTCACCGCGCTGCTCGCCGAGTTCGGCGGGGTGCGCGCCGCCTACGGCCTCGGCCTGCTCGTCACCGCCGCCGCCCTGCTGACCGCCTGGCGCTCCGTGCCCGAGGCCCCCGGGGGCCGCTCCGCACGCATGGACGTCACGGGCGCGTTCCTCCTGGCAAGTGGACTGTTCCTCGTCCTGTTCCTCGCCGGGGAGACGGGCCTGTGGAGCCGTCACCTCGCCCTGGCCTCGGTCCTCACCGTCGCCGCCGTGCTCCTGCTCTGCGCCTGGACCGTCGTCGAGCTGCGCAGCGCGACGCCGCTGGTCGACGTCCGGGCGGTGCGGCACCCGGCGGTCGCCGGGGCGAACATCGCCATGTTCGTCGGCGGGATGGGCATGTACCTCCTGCTCACGCTCATCACCCGGTACGCGCAGACGCCGCCCAGCGCCGGCTACGGCTTCGGGCTGAGCACCTTCGTCGCCGGACTGGTCCTGGTCCCGTTCTCCGTGCTGGGGTTCGTCGCGGGCAAGCTCACGCCTCGGCTGCGCGAGCGCATCGACGCCCCCTTCCTCCTGGCCGGCAGCGCCGTGGTCGTCGGCGGCGGATTCGTCCTCTTCGCGGGGGCCCGCTCGAACCTGGCCGAACTGTTCGTCGCCATGGGCGTGTTGGGCTTCGGCGTGGGCAGCTTCTCGGCCGCCATGCCCGGCGTCATCCTCGCGGTCACCCCCAGGAGCGAGACCTCGAGCGCCATGAGCTTCAACTACGTCGTCCGCAGCGTGGGTTACTCCCTGGGCAGCGCCATCGGCGGCCTGGTCCTGGCCGGCGGCACCGACCCCGGCCGTCCCTTCCCGCATGACGGGACGTACACCACGGCGGCGCTGGTCGGCATCGCCGCGATGGCGCTCACGACCCTGACCGCCCTCGCCCTCGCCCGCCCGCGCTCGGCCGAGACCGACCCGACCTCCGCCCCGGCCGTCGCCCCGAGCCCGGGCCGGCCGGGCCGGCCGGGCCGGTGACGGGCTGACGCCTGATCGGTGGCCGGCGACGTGGACCGACCCGGCACGCGGCGCGCCGGCGACCGACCGGGCGGAGCGGGGCGACTGGAAGGTCCGGTCGTCGGCGAACCGCCCGGCGGGGAGCCCTCCCCTGCCCCGCGCTGCCACGCACAGGCAGAGAACATGCCGGACGGGGTAGAAGCCTCTGCGGCGGCCACCGGACAACAGAAGGCCGCTCCGCCCGCCTCGGCGCTCCGCGCGGAGGCGAGGCGGTGCCGCAGCGAGGAGGCCGGCGGCTCAGGCGAAGAGGAGGTTCTCCGCCTCCTCGAGGTCGTACTCGCTCTCCCAGCACGAGTCGCAGCAGAACTCGCGCTTCAGGTCCTCGATGTGCGCCCAGGACTCCACCTCACGGACCGCCTGGGGGCCGGCCGTCGGGCAGAAGGCCAGGACGCGGGCGGTGTCACCGCTGTGGTCGACGGTGAGGGCGATGTACGTGCTGTCCATGCACTCCACACTGGGCGCACCTCGGCGGACCGGCAATCGCAGGCCCGCTCGCCGCAGGGGGCCGACCGGGGGGTGCTGCCACCCGCTCGGCCGAGTGCCGCGGGTCGCAGCGCGCGCCCCGCGGGGCTGCCTGGGTGAGGATGTTGACGGCAAGGATCCGCGAGGTACCTGCTGTGCCCCGCGGCACCCCGCACAGAAGGGTGGGCGCTGGTATGGCCTCTCGGCTCTCCGTAGTCGTGCCGATCTTCAATGTCGAACCGTATCTCGACGAATGCCTGGCCTCGCTGGCCACGCAGACCATGGGCGACTTCGAGGTCGTCATGGTGGACGACGGTTCCACGGACGGAAGTGCCGAGATCGCCAGAGCGTGGGAGGCCAGGGACGGCCGTTTCCGGCTGGTGCGCAAGGAGAACGCGGGCCTGGGCCCGGCACGCAACACCGGCATCGAGCACATCAGCCCGGAGAGCGAGTTCCTCGCGTTCGTCGACAGCGACGACACCCTCCCGCCGCACGCCTACGAACTGATGCTGGACACGCTGGACCGCACCGGCTCCGACTTCGCCACGGGGAACGTGCTGCGCTTCCGTTCCACCGACCACCACCAGTCCCCGGTCCACCGGCGTCCCTTCGCGCGGACCCGGCTGGAGACGCACGTCAGCGAGTTCCCGCCGCTGATCACCGACCGGACGGCCTGGAACAAGGTCTACCGGCGCAGCTTCTGGGAGCGGCACCGGCTGCAGTACCCGCCGATCCTGTACGAGGACGCCCCGGTCAGCATCCCGCTGCATTTCCTCGCCGAGAAGGTGGACGTGCTCGCGGAGCACATCTACAACTGGCGCGAACGCGATTCGGGCACCCAGTCGATCACGCAGAACCGGACGAATCCCCAGGGTCTGATCGACCGCGTGGCGTCCATCGGCATGGTCCGGGAATTCCTGCGGAACCAGGCGGATCCACGTTTCGACGAGTTCCGCCACCGCTACGACCGCAACGCGCTGGTCGAGGAGATCCCGCTGTTCTTCAAGCCGCTGCGGATCGCGGGCGCGGAGTTCCGGACGGCCTACCTCGACCACGTCGGGCGGCTGGTCGCCGACATCGGCCCGAAGACGCTGAACGCCCTCCCGCAGCCGATGCGGTTGAAGTACTACCTCACCGTCAAGCGCCGCCTGGACGAGCTGCTGGCGATGCTGGAGTTCGAGCGCACCTACCCGTACACGATCCCGATGCACGGGACGCTGCGCCCCGCCGCGGACTACCCGTTCCTGCGGGCGCCGGTCCCCGCCGCCGTACTGCGGCTGGACCAGGAGCTGGTGGTGCGCACCGGGCTGCGCAGCGCGCAGTGGACGGCGGACGGCAGGCTGGAGCTCACCGGCTTCGCGTATCCGAGGCACGCCGGGGCGACCCGGCCCCGCGAGGCGCTGAAGATGCTGGTGCTGCGCGAGAGCGGCGGCCGGCGCAGGCTCGCCGTGCCGGCCCGCACGGTCCGCGACCCGCGGATCACCGCGGAGGCCTGGGGGCAGGCCCTGCGCGACTGCGACTACGGCGGGTTCGAGGCGCACATCGACCCCGCCCGGCTCAAACGCCGCGGCCGCTGGGTGGACGGCATGTGGCGGGTGACGGTGGGCGTGCTGGGTCCGGGCCGGCCGCGCCGGAGCCGCCTCAAGGGCGGTCCCTTCGACGCGGGCGCGAACCCGCCCGCGCGCTGGGTCAGCGAGCGGGTGCGGGTCGTCCCCGAGATCCACGACGCCCACCTGTACCTGCACGTGGAGACCGTGCACGCGGTGGCCGACGCCGCCGCGCCCGCCGCCGACGGCTTCGAGATCAGGGGCCGTCTCGACGCGGAGCTGGCGGCCCAGGCCGAGCTGCTGGTGCTGCAGTGCCAGGAGGACGGCGGCGCGGCGGTGCAGGTCGCGGGCCGGCTGGAGGTGGGGCGGGTCGACGACGGCTGGGCCCCCTTCACCGCTTTCGTCGACCCGGCGCTGATGGCCGCCGCCCGCAAGGACCTGTTCCGGCTGCACCCGAACCTGGCGGACCGTCAGCAGGTCCGCTGGGGCGTGCAGTTGCTCGACGGTGACGGGGAGCCGGTGAGCGTGGTGATGGCGGAGCGCTGGGCGGACCGGGGCGAGCAGCATCGGGCGGCGGTCGACGCGGCGGACCAGGTGCGTCTGCTGCACTTCAAGCGCTCGCCCCACGGATACCTGCAGATCGTCGAGCAGCCCGCCCAGCCGGTCTTCGACAAGGCGGTCGCACTGCCCGCCGAGGAGTGCTTCGCACTGGAGGGCTCCTTCCCCCTGCCCGGCCGTCACCAGCTGGAGCTGGTGCTGCGGCACGGCCACTACGCGCAGACGCACACGCATCCGGCGGAGGCGGTCGACGGACGGCTCCTCGTGAAGCTGCCGGCGGTGCCCAACCCGGCCTGGAACGGCGACGTCCCGCTGCTGTCGGGCCGGTGGCGGCTCTTCGTTCGCCTGCCCGTTGACGCTGACGCCCCGTCAGGGGAGACCGGCGAGGAGCAGCGGGCCCTGGAGGTCCGGGCGAAGATCGCACCGACGGCGCAGGGGACGCTGCCGCTGGAGGTGGAGGCACGCGGTCGCACGGTCCGGCTGCGCCGCCACAACTACGACGCCCTGCTGCTGGAGGTCGAGAGCTCCGTCCCGGTCGGCGAGCGCGGCGGCTTCCACCGGCGCCGGATGCGCGAGGAGGTCTATCCCGCCGCGCGGGAGCGGCCGTTGCTGCCGCAGGTGCTGTACGACGTCTTCGGCGGCCGGGACTACGCGGACTCCCCCCGGGCGATCCACCAGGAGTTCCTGCGCCGCGACACGGGACTGGAACACCTGTGGGTGGTCCGCGACCACCGGGCGGTCACCCCGCCCGGGGCCCGAACCGTGGTGTTCGACAGCTCCGAGTGGTACGAGGCCTACGCCCGCAGCCGCTTCGTCGTCGGCAACACCCACTTCCCGGCGTGGCTGGCCGCGCGCCCGGAGCAGGTCGTCGTGCAGACCTGGCACGGGACGCCGCTCAAGCGGATCGGGTTCGACTTCGACAACGACTGGTTCGCGGACACCGACTACCTGGAAGAGCTGCGGCGCGAGGTGCCGCAGTGGCGGCTGCTGCTGGCGCCGAACCGGTTCAGCACACCGGTGTTCCGCCGGGCCTTCCGCTACGAGGGCGAGATCCTGGAGTCTGGTTACCCGCGCAACGACCTGCTGCTGGCGCCGGACCGGGAGCTGCGGGCCCGGCGGGTACGTGAGGCGCTCGGCCTGCCGGAGGGCAGGCGGGTGGTGCTCTACGCGCCCACCTGGCGCGAGGACCAGGCCCGGCCCTCGGGCGGCTACCAGTTGGACCTGCGGCTGGACCTCCCGCTGCTGCGGTCGCGGCTGGGCGGCGACCACGTCCTGCTGGTCCGGCCGCACGCCCACGTCGGCGACCACGTGCCCGGCGCGGGCGACGGGTTCGTCTGGGACGTCGGCAGCTACCCCGACATCGCGGACCTGTACCTGGTGGCGGACGTGCTGCTGACGGACTACTCGTCCACGATGTTCGACTTCGCGGTGACAGGTCGTCCGATGCTGTTCTTCACTTACGACCTGGACCGGTACCGCGACGTGCTGCGCGGCTTCTACTTCGACTTCGAGGCGCAGGCGCCGGGGCCGCTGCTGGCGACCACCGAGGAGGTCGTCGACGCGCTGCTCCACCTGGACCGGGTGGCGGCCGACAGCGCGGCGTCCTACGCGGCGTTCCGCGCGCGGTACTGCGACCTCGACGACGGGCAGGCCGCCCGGCGGGTGGTCGACCGGATGCTGGAACTGTGGCGCGATGGCCGCTGACTCGCTCTCGACCGGGCCTCCCGCCACCGGCCCCGGGCAGTCGCCCGGGCGGCGCTGGTCCGCCCGCGCGCGGCGGCTGGCGCAGCGGATTCCCCCGGCCCGCCGCTTTCCGCTGGCCATGGCCGCGGTCTTCCTCGCCTGCTCGCTGGCGTGGTGGGTGGCCTTCTATCCCGGGCTGATGAGCTACGACAGCTTCACCTACACCTGGGAGGCGACCACCGGTCACTGGATCAACGACCATTCGATCCCTTACGTCGCCGGTGTCTGGCTGAGCCTGCACCTGTCCGGGACCTACGCGCCCCTGACGTTCTGTCAGATCGTGGCCGCGGCCGGGCTCGTCGGGTACCTCGCGGCGGGGCTGGAGCGGTTCGCGATCCGGCGGCGCTGGATCGCCGGCGCGGTGGTGCTGTGCGGCGTGCTGCCGCCGACCGGGGAGTTCTTCGTCTTCGTGTGGAAGGACGTCCCCTTCGTCCTCGGCGCGCTGGCGGCCGCGGGTGCGCTGCTGCACCTGGTCGGCGGGTGGCTGCGGGTACCGCGCTCGGCCCGGCGGTCCGCGCCGGGCCGCCGGGCGCCCTGGCTGGTGCTCGGCGTCGGCATGCTGCTGATGTGCCTGGCGCGCAACAACGGCTTCCTCACGGTGGTCTGCACCGGACTCGTGCTGCTGGCCTGCGTGCCCTGGCACTGGCGCCGGATCGCGTCGGTGACGGCCGTCCCGGTGCTGGTCTACGTCTTCCTGGTGACGGTGGTGTATCCGGCGGCCGGGGTGCAGCCGCAGAAGAACAACTCGGCGTACAGCTTCTTCTACGCCGACCTCGCCTACGGCTACAGCAAGGACCCGGGTCTGTTCACCAAGGCCCAGCTGTCGGCGATGGCGGCGGTGGCGCCGTTGGAGCACTGGCGCACCGCCGGGGCCCAGTGCTGGGACTCGGACCCGCTGACCATCTCCTCGCAGTTCCACGCGGCCGCCGCGACCACCAACCGGTCGCAGCTGCTGTCCGCGTTCACCACCGTGCTCAAGCGCGCACCGCAGTACGTCGCCGACGCGCAGCTGTGCCGCGCCCACAACGCCTGGGCGGTCTTCCCCGACCACCCGATCCTGGTCGCGCCCGTGGACTACACCGGCCCGTACCACGCCGCGGTCGTCTCCCACCCGGAGCTGGCGCACAACCCCTTCCACCAGGCCTTCCACAGCCGACCGCTGTCGCGGACCGCGCACCGCGCCGGCCACTGGTGGTACGACCTGTCCCGCACCCCGCAGCTGGAATGGATCCTGTGGGGCGGAGCCGTGTGGTGCTACCTCACCTACGCCTGGATCCTCCGGCTCACCCGCCGGGTCCGGCGGCGTGAACTGCTCGCCGCGGCGGCGGTCATGGCCGGCCTGCAGCTGACGGTCTTGATCGCGACCCCGGCGCCGCTGTACCGGTACATGGCCGGGCCGACGGTCCTCGGCGTGCTGCTGCTCCCGCTGGCGTGCTCCCGGCTCCGCCTCCCCGAGGACCCGCCATGACCCTGACGCCCGAGCGCGCCGACGCGGACGGCCCCGGCCTGCGCGAGCGGGCGCGCACGGCCGGGCAGACGCTGGGCCGCCCGCTGCGCCGGATGCGCGACCGGATCCCGTCGCGCCTGCGGATGCCCCTGGGCGTGGGGCTGCTGGCGCTACTCGGCTACCTGCTGTGGTGGGCCGCCTTCTACCCGGGGCTGATGACCTACGACAGCTTCACCTACACCTGGGAGTCGACGACCAGCCACTGGATCGACGACCACTCGATCTTCTACATCTCCTGCGTCTGGCTCTCCCTCCGACTCACCGGCGACTACGCGCTGCTGACGCTGTGCCAGGTGCTCGGCATGTCGGCCGCCATCGGCTACCTGGCCGCGGGCCTGCGCAAGTTCCGGGTGCGCACCGGCTGGATCGTCGCCGCCGTGGTGCTGCTGCTGGTGCTGCCGTCGAGCGGCGACTTCGTCGTCTACGTCTGGAAGGACGTCCCGTACGTCATCGGCGGAGTGCTCGGCTTCGCGGCGCTGACGCATCTGGCCGCCGCCCTGCTGCGCGGGCCCCGGCCGCGCAGCAGGGACGGCAGCCGCGACCGGCATCGGGGGGCACGGCGCGACTGGCTGCTGCTCGGGGCCGGCTTCACCCTCGTCTGCCTGTCCCGGAACAACGGCTTCCTGGCCGTCCTGATCAGCGGCGCGGCGCTGCTGCTGTGCCTGCCGTGGCTGTGGCGACGGATCCTGCCGGCCGTGCTGATCCCCGTCCTGATCTTCGTGGGCCTGGACCGGGGCCTCTACCCGGCACTGGGCGTGACCCAGCCCGCCGACTACGCGGGCAACACCTTCGTCTACGCGGACATCGGCTACGTCTACGCCACCACCCCGCAGGTGTTCTCGGCGGCCGACAGGCAACTGCTCAGCCGCGTCGCCCCGTTGCGGCACTGGAAGACCGCGGGCGCGGACTTCTACGGCGTCGACGCGCTGTCCCGCGGCCTGGACAAGGCCGCGGCCGTCGCCCACCACGACCAGCTGATGGCCCTCTTCCTCAAGACGCTCCGCACCTCGCCCGCGGCCATCGCGCGGGTGACGGTCTGCCGGGGCACCCCGGCCTGGGCCGTCAACCCCGCGAAGGACCGGACCTTCGTGATGGACGTGCGGTCGTCGCCCAACGGCTACACCTTCATGAACGGCCACCCGGAGCTGTATGCCAGCCCCTACTACCCGTCGATGCACGTCCGGCCGCTGTCGGGAACCCTGCACCACGCCGCGGAGTGGTGGTACGACCTCGGAAAGACACCGCAGCTGAACTGGATCATCTGGAACGGGGCCACCTGGTGCTGGCTCGGCTACCTCGTCGTCCTGCGGCTGGCCCACCGGCTCCGCCGCCGCGAGGTGCTCGCGCCGGCCGCCGTCACCCTGGGGGCGCAGCTGACGGTGTTCGTCGCGACGCCCGCCCCCCTGTTCCGCTACATGGCCACACCGTTCTTCGTCGGGGTGCTGTCGCTGCCGCTGCTCTTCTCCCGGCTCGACCGCGACGCGGACCCCACGGAGCCACGCTAACCTGAACAGCCCTGCACGACACGGAAGTTCAGCGACCCAGGACGGCGATGCCGACGGCCAGCAGAGCTGCCACCTTGGCGCACTCCAGCGCCACGTACGCGTGGTGCACCCGGGACCGGGGCAGGTCCTCCCCCGCCAGGACGCGCTCCGAGCGGCGGTTGAGCGCAGGCCGGACCGCCGCCAGTTGCGCCACGAGCAGCACGACGGCCACGATCGTCGGCACACCGACGGACGCGGGCGCACTCCCCGCCGCCACCGCGACGGCCAGACCGACGGCGAACAGCGCCTCGATGCTGTTCAGCGCGCGGAAGACCAGCCGCCCGATGCCAAGCCCCACCGGAACGGTGACGCCTGGCGCGCGGAACTTCAGCGGCGCCTCCACGAAGGAAATGGCCAGCACCATGCCCAGCCAGGTGAAGACGAGTGCTGCGGCCGCAGCAGCCGCCGTGGCGTCCATCGTTGTCTCCTCTCCGGCCGCCCGCCGCGCCGGCGGCGACCCTGCCGCGACGCTACCGAATAAGCATCTCGGATGCATATTTGCCCGCCCCGCCGGTGGCCGGGATCACAGACCGGCCCGGGCCGCCGACACGGCGCCGCCGTCCGGCGGTGCCCGCCGCAGGGGCGACTGAAACGCCGACGGCGACACGCCCGGGCCTCGGCGGGGTTGGATCTTGGGGTTAGAGTGACCGGAGCTTTCGACGCGAAGGAAGGCGGATCCATGGCACGGCGCATCGCGACGAACACCGAGGCCGACCGGGACGGCCTGGTGGAGTTCGTCCGCCCACGGCACCGGATGGTGCTGCTCACCCGCCGGGCGGACGGCTCACCGCAGGCCTCCCCCGTCACCGGCGGAGTGGACGACAGCGGACGGATCGTCGTGTCCACCTACCCCGAGCGGGCCAAGACCTGCAACGCCCGACTGCGCCCGCAGGTCAGCGTGGTGGTCCTGTCGGACGACTGGGACGGGCCCTGGGTGCAGGTCAACGGGACCGTCGAGGTCCTCGAGGCGGCCGAGGGACCGGCGGCGCTCGACGCCTTCGTCGAGTACTTCCGCAACATCTCCGGCGAGCACCCGGACTGGCAGGAGTACCGGCAGGCCATGGTGGACCAGGGCAAGGTGCTGCTGCGGATCACCCCCGACAGCTGGGGACCGATCGCCACCGGCGGCTTCCCGGCCCGCCTCGCCTGACCAGCACCACCACGAGACCCTGGGAGATCCGCCATGGACGCCGTCACCACCGGAGCGAACGACGTGACCGAAGTGACGTTCCGCGACGCCACGGAGGCCGATGTCGACGACCTGGTCGCCCTGATCGAGTCCGCCTACCGGGGCGAGTCCAGCCGCACGGGCTGGACCTCCGAGGCGCACCTGCTGAGTGGCCGGCGCACGGATGCGGAGGGCGTCCGTGCCGTCGTGACCGCCCCGGACAGCCGCATGCTGGCCGTCGAACGCGACGGCGCGCTGGTCGCCTGCTGCCAGCTCCAACACCTCGGCGAGCACGCCTACTTCGGCATGTTCGCGGTCCGGCCGGCGCTGCAGGGCGCGGGTCTGGGCAAGACCGTCCTGGCCGAGGCCGAGCGCAGGGCCCGCGCGGCGTGGGGCGTGCGCGAGATGCACATGACCGTGATCACCGCCCGCGAGGACCTGATCGCCTGGTACGAGCGCCGTGGCTACCGCCGCACCGGACGGCTGACGCCCTTCCCCTACGGGGACGAGCGCTTCGGGATCCCGCAGCGCCCGGGCCTGGAGTTCGAACTCCTGGTCAAGCCGCTGCCGTAGACGGGCAGCCGACGCCCCGTCAGTCCGGCCAGGTGCCGGTGAGCCGGCGCACGGCCACCGCGCCCGACCGGTCCACGGCCGCCTTCACCAGGGCGAAGACCGCGCCCTGCAGCGCGGCCGCCAGCAGCACCTCGCGCCAGCGGCGGTTCTCGTCCTTGGCGTCCGGCGCGTCCTGGTCCCGGTCGACCAGCTTCCACAGCTGCTTGAACAGGAGGCCGGCCACCACCCCGCTGCCCGCGCCGAGCAGCATGCCGACCGGCTTGTAGGCCACCTTGGCGGCGTTCATCGCGTCCCCTTCCGCTCACCGGCTCGAATGCCCCGGTCCCTGGCCGCCTTTCCCTGCTCAGGCCCGGTAAACCGATCCGCGGAGCCGTCGCCGTCCCAGGATCCGTCCGGCAGTGGCCCGCCCCGCCGCGCCGGACGGCGGCCCTGGGGCTGCACGGGTTCGGGGCGCGCCGGCGCGGGTGGCACCGGCCGGGTCTCCGGCCGACCGGGCTCCAGCCGCAGCTCCTCGCCGAAATGACGGACCGTCAGCGACCCGCCCTCCTGGACCAGGTACTCCGCGCTGCCCTGCACCGCCCGCACCCGCAGCGTCCGTCCGCGCAGCCGCAGCCGGAAGCAGAGCGACGACAGCTCGGGCGGCAGCCGCGGCGCGAACGCGGGCGCCCCCGGTCCCAGCCGGAACCCGCCCAGCCCGGCCACCAGCGCGGTCCACGCCCCGGCCAGCGAGGCCAGGTGCAGGCCGTCGCGAGAGTTGTGCTGAAGGTCGTCCAGGTCGATCAGCGCCGCCTCGGCAAGGTAGTCGTACGCCAGCCGCAGATGCCCCAACTCGGCCGCCACGACCGCCTGGACGGCGGCCGACAGGGAGGAGTCACGGACCGTCAGCTCCTCGTAGTAGGAGAAGTCGGCGGCCTTCTGCTCCTCGCTGAACGCCTCGCCGCGCAGGTAGAGCGCGAGCGCCAGGTCGGCCTGCTTGACCACCTGCTTGCGGTAGAGGTCCACGTACGGGAAGTGCAGCAGCAGGGGGTAGCACTCGGGGCCGGTGGCGGCGAAGTCCCAGCGCTGGTGCCCGGTGAAGCCCGCCGCCTGCTCGTGGACTCCGAGCCGCGGGTTGAAGGGCAGGTTGACCGCGTCCGCCGCGTCGCGCCAGGCGGCGGTCTCCTCGTCGTCCACGCCCAGCGCCTCGGCCTCGGCGGGGAAGCGGTCGGCCAGGTCGGCGGCAAGGCGCAGGTTCGCCTGGGCCATCAGGTTGGTGTAGAGGTTGTCGTCGGCGAGGGCGCTGTACTCGTCGGGGCCGGTCACGCCGTCGATGTGGAACCGGCCGTCGTGCCCGTGGTGGCCCAGTGAACGCCACAACCGCGCCGTCTCGACGGCGAGTTCGAGGCCGGTGCCGCGGCCGAACGCCTCGTCGCCGGTGGCGTGCAGGTAGCGGGCGACCGCGTCGGCCACGTCGGCGTTGACGTGGAAGGCCGCGGTGCCCGCGGGCCAGTACCCGGAGCACTCCCGCCCGGCGATCGTGCGCCAGGGGAAGGCGGCACCGCGCAGTCCCAGCTGCGCCGCCCGTTCGCGGGCCGCCGGGAGGATGTTCCGCCGCCAGCACAGGGCGGCGGCCG
>NZ_JBHSQJ010000099.1:45202-47106 GCF_042658505.1 Streptacidiphilus monticola
AGGACGTAGCTCTCGGTGTCCCAGAACGCGTGCCCGTCGTAGCCGGACCCGGTCAACCCCTTGGCGGGGACCGGCTGTTCCTCGCCCCGGGCGGCCGCCTGGAGGACGTGGAACATGGCGAAGCGCACCGCCTGCTGGATCTCCGCGTCGCCCTCCACCTCCACGTCGGCGCGCGACCAGAAGGCGTCGAGGTAGGCCCGCTGCTCGGCCACGAGCCCGGACCAGCCGGTGGACCGGGCCGCCGACAGCGCCGCCTCCACCTGGTCGGCCACGGCCGGCAGCGAGCGCCGACCGGACCAGCCGTGGGCGACGAACTTCTCCAGCCGCAGCGCCTGCCCCGGCTCCAGCACGGCGGTGACCGTCCACCGCGCCACGTCCGGGCTGCTCTCCCCCTCGGCGGTCAGCCGGCCGGGAGCCTTGACCGTGTGGTCCGCCGCGACGCCGACCCGCAGCCCGGACGCCCGGGTCGAGTGCACCAGCCGCAGCCGCGCGCCAAGGGCCAGGTGCTGCTCCGCGGCGAGCGGGTGCTCCACGGCGGCGGCCTGGCGGGGATCGCCGCCGGACTTCGGCAGTTCCTCGTTCGCCACCAGCTCCGACTGGACCACCACGCGCACGGCCTGGTCCACCGCCTCCACCTCGTACGCCACGGCCGCCACCGCCCGCTGCGTCAGCGACACCAGCCGCGAACTGCGCACGCGCACGGTGCGCCCGGAGGGCGAACGCCAGGTGCAGGTCCGGCTCAGCACCCCGGTCCGCATGTCCAGCACCCGTTCGTGGTCCAGCAGTTGGCCGTAGCGGACGTCGAAGGGCTCGTCGTCGACGAGCAGCCGGATCAGCTTGCCGTTGGTGACGTCGATGACGGTCTCCGCCACGTCCGGGTATCCGTAGCCCGGCTCGGCGTAGGCGAGCGGGTGTTGTTCGTGCACGCCGTTGAGGTAGCTGCCGGGCAGGCCGTACGGCTCCCCCTCGTCGAGGTTGCCGCGCCAGCCGAGGTGGCCGTTGGACAGGGCGAAGACCGACTCGCTCTGGGCGAGGACGTCGAGGTCCAGGCCGGTCTCCCGGACCGCCCAGGGTTCGACGGCGTAGGAGGGGTGGCTGATCACCGGTCGGCCTCCAGTAGTTGGGCCAGGTCCGTGACGACGGTGTCGGCCCCGTGCTCCCGCAGCGCGTCCCGCTGGCCGACGCGGTCGACCCCGACGACGAAGCCGAAGTCGCCCGCGCGGCCCGCGTCCATCCCGGCGAGCGCGTCCTCGAAGACCGCGGCCTGCCCGGCCGTGACGCCGAGGTCGCGGGCGGCGGCGAGGAACGTGTCGGGGTGCGGCTTCCCGGCCAGCTTCCGCTGGTGGGCGGTGTTGCCGTCGACGACGGTGTCGAAGCGGTCGGCGATGCCTGCCGCTTCGAGGACGTCCCGGCAGTTGGTGCTGGACGACACCACCGCCGTCGCCAGGCCGGCCGCCCGGGCGGCGTCGACGTAGCGGACGGAGCCGGGGTAGGGCTGCACGCCCTGGCGGCGGATGGCGTCGAGCACCAGCAGGTTCTTCCGGTTGCCCAGTCCGTGCACGGTCTCCCGCTCGGGTGGGTCGTCGTCCTCGCCCTCCGGGAGGGAGATGCCGCGGGAGGCGAGGAAGGTGCGTACGCCGTCCGCGCGCGGGCGCCCGTCCACGTACTCGTCGTAGTCGCCGACGGAGTCGAAGGGGCGGGCGTCGGGGCCCTGCCGCTCGCGCAGGAACGCGTCGAACATCTGCTTCCAGGCGGCGGCGTGGATCGCCGCGGTGGGGGTGAGCACGCCGTCGAGGTCGAACAGGCAGGCGTGCACGGTGTCGGGCAGTCCGAGGGTCTCCATGCGAACCACCTTGCCCGTCGGCGGCCTTCCACGCCTGCCGCGCGAAACCGCGCCCGTCGGG
>NZ_JBHSQJ010000099.1:47134-62087 GCF_042658505.1 Streptacidiphilus monticola
CCGGTGCCGGCCGGGCCGGCGCCGGGCGGAACCGGCCGGGAACCTCCCCGCAACCGGGTCGGTTCCGCGGGTTCTGGGCAGAAGACTCGATATGAGCCCCTCCGTACCCCTCGGGCCGGGCGGGACCCGCGAACACCGGCCCGAACAGCGTCCACCGGCGCCCGGAACGGCGGAACCGCAGGCGGACGCCGATCACGACGCCACGCGCGGCGCCAGCGACGCCAGCGGCGGCACGCACCGGCGCGCGGCCGCCGTCGGCGACTGGTTCCAGCGCCTGTGGCACGGCGCCGAACGCGTCGAACTGCTGCACCGCTCCATGGGCTTCGCGGCCCTCGGCCTGGTGACGCTGGTCCCGCTGCTGATCGTGGTCGCCGCGGCGGACCCCTTCCACCGGCACGGCCTGGCCGGGTGGGTCGTGGACGGCATGGACCTCCCGTCCAAGGACGCGGCGTCCGTGCAGCGCCTGTTCGCCACCCAGCACCAGGTGCTGTCCACCACCAGCGCGCTCAGCCTCGCCGCCGTCGCCGTCTTCGGGCTCACCTTCGTCTCCGCGGTCCAGAACGGATACGAGCGCGTCTGGCAGCTGCCCGCCGGCCCCTGGCGGCACGCCTGGCGCCGCACCATCCGCCGTGCCGTCTGGCTCGCCGTGCTGACGGCCTACCTGTACGCCGTCGCTCAGAGCCGCGACCTGCTCGACGGCGGGACGGCGCAGACGGCCGTGCGCGTGGTGCTCATCCTCGCCGCCGGCCTGGTGTTCTTCTGGTGGGGGCAGTCGTTCCTGCTCGGCCGCCGGGTGCCGGCGCTGCGCCTGCTGCCCGGCGCGCTGCTCACCGTCGGCGGACTGGCCGGCCTGCGCTGGTTCTCCGGGCTGGTGTTCTCCCGGATGATCGTGGACAACGCCGTCTCCTACGGCGTGGTCGGCACCGTGCTCGTCGTCGAGTCCTGGCTGATCGGCGTGGGCTTCGTCGTCTTCGGCGGCGCGCTGCTCGGCCGCAGGCTGGTCTGCTCGGAGGCCGCGGAGGCTCCCGACCTGCCGGGCAACACGGAAAGCTGACGGGTCCTCACCTGCGCCGCCCCGGCGCTTCCGCGTGCCCCGGGGGCTTCGCGCGCAGCGCCTGCACGACGGCCCAGGCGACCGAGACGGCCGGCACCGCCGTCACCGCGCCCACGATGCCCAGCGCGATACTGCCCGCGATGACCGCGATGGCGACCACGACCGGATGCAGCCGCACGGCCCAGCTCATGATCAGCGGATGCAGCAGGTGCCCCTCGATCTGACCGATCACCACGATCAGCACCAGCACGGCCAGGGCCACCGCCGGGCCACGCGTGGCCAGGGCCACCACACTCGCCACGGCCAGCGCGAACGGCGAACCGATCAGCGGCACGAACGCCGCCACGAACTCCAGGACGGCGAGCGGGAACGCCAGCGGCACGCCCAGCGCGAACAGGGCGATGGCGACCAGCACGGCGTTGGTCGCCGCCACCAGGACGATCCCCCGGGTGTACCCGGCGAAGGTCCGCCACGCCGCCTCCCCGGCCGCGTTCCACCGGTCCGCCGCCGACGCGGGCAACTGCTCGCGCAGGAACGCCCACATGCGTTCGCCGGAGTGCACGAAGAACACCGAGCAGAACACTCCCAACGCGGCGGTGGTGAGCAGCTCCACCGCCTGCGAGGCGCTGGAGAGGGCGTTCTGCAGCAGCACGCTCCGGTGCGCGGAGAGGAAGGCCGTCGCCTTGTGCTGCAGGCCCGCCAGGGCCCCGGGGTGCAGGTGCCAGGGCGGCCCCTCCAGCCAGCGTTCGAGCCGGGCCACCCCGGAGTCGAACTCCCCTGCGATGCGCGAGGATTCGCCCGCGACCAGGAAGCCGGTCGCGGACAGCAGGCCCGCGACGACGCACAGGGCGGTGAGGTACGCCAGCACCACCGCCAGCCGACGGGGCAGCCACCGGGCGTAGAGGTCGGCGGCGGGCCGCAGCAGCGCGCAGATGATCAGCGCGAGGAAGACGGCGAGGGCGATCGGCTGGAACCGGGCCAGCAGCGTGAACGCGGCATAGGCGGTGACACCGAGCAGCAGCAGTCGCCACGCCCACCCGGCGAGCACCTGGAGGGAGCGCGGCACCTCGCGCTGCTGCCGCGTGCGCACCCGGCTGCGGGCGGCCTCGGGGTACCGGCCGCCACCGCGGCCGCCGCGAGCGGTCGCCCGCACGGTCGCGGTCGGCAGGCGGCGCCGTGCGCGGTGCAGGCGGGTCCCCGGCCTGACGACGTGCCGGATGCGGGTGGTCACCAAGCCTCCTCCTCGGGGTGGCAGCGTGCCCGGTGCGGGACGGCACTGTGCTCCTGCCCCGAAGACGACGCACGACGCCGCACCACCCACCCGCGCGGCGGACCGGTCGGCGTGACCTGCCGCTCGACGGGCACACGCCGGAGCAGACGAGGTACCGAATCGTCGCAGACCACCGGCCGGCACCCGGCCCCTGACGCCCTGGGAGCACCCACCATGTCCGACGACGCGATCGTCCTGCTCAAGGATGACCACCGGAACGTCCGCAAGCTCTTCCGCCAGTTCCACTCCGCCGAGGAGCCGGAGCAGCGCGGCAGGCTCGTGGACAAGATCATCGAAGAACTCACGGTGCACACCTACATCGAGAACGAGGTGATGTACCCGCAGGTGCGCAAGCTCGTGCCGGACCTGGAGCAGGACATCCTCGAGTCCTTCGAGGAGCACCACGTGGCGGACGTGCTGTGCGTGGAGCTGACCGCCCTCGCGCCCACCGACGAGCACTACGAGGCCAAGGCGACGGTCCTGATCGAGAACGTCGACCACCACATCGACGAGGAGGAGGGCGAGTGGTTCCCCAAGGTCCGCGCGGCGCTCGGCCGCAAGCAGCTCCAGGAGATCGGCCGGGAGCTGCAGGCGGCCAGGGAACGCGCCCCGCGGAAGCCCACGCAGCCCTCCGCCCTGCGCAAGGCCGTGGACGCGCTGGTGGGTTGAGCACCGGACTGCGGGGGAGCCGGGACGGCGGGCCCTCGCGGCGGGCCGGCCGCCCCGGCACGGCTCAGGGCAGCGGCGTCGGCGCGGCCAGGTAGGACTGCGCCCGGGTGACCCAGTAGTCGAAGTCGCTGGGCGTCGACTGGTACGTCCCGGACGTCTCGGGCACGCCGTACGTACCGGTGCCCGTGCCGGCGCCGAAGAGGACCGCGACGATTCCGGCCGCCGCGGCCTCCGGCATGTGGGAGCCCCAGGTGACGGTCGAACCGCTGACGGAGACCTTCGGGTCGGCGCCCGGGTTGCTCCCGTAGAAGGCGAGGTTGTTGCCCGTGGCGGTGAACGAGTCCCCGAAGAAGAAGGTGCTCGCGGAGTCCTCGAAGCGGTTGGCCGACACGTCGTCCAGGTCCGGGAAGGTGCCGGAGGCGTTCCAGTAGGTCGGGCTGGCGGTCCGGGTGGAGTTCAGGTGCCCGGTCGCGATCTGCCACAACACGGCGGGCAGGCCGAGGGTCTGACGGATCGTCTTCACGTAGAGCAGGTAGTTCAGCCAGTGCGCGTCGTTGAGGTAGCGGATGTCCGAGGCCGGGTCGGGGTCGCGCAGGATGCCGAAGTCCTGGCCCCACTGGTCGAAGGCGACGAAGTCGGCGCGGTAGCCGATGTCCGCGCTCTGCAGGAAGGCCGCGACCTGGTTCGCGGTGCTGACGACGGATGCCTGGCCGGCCTGCCAGCCGAGGCTGTCGGTGTCCTTGAGGGCGTCGCGCACGGCCCAGGTGTTGACCTGCCAGCCGACGAAGGCGCTCGGGTCGTACTTCTTGATGGTGTAGCTGATGGCTTCGACCAGCCCCCTGAGCGAGTTGCCGAAGGCGGGGTCCGTCCCGGCGGCGAGGACGCCGGAGCTGTAGGCGGCGCCGGTGGCCGCCGGGAAGCGGGAGGCGTCGCCGCCGTACTGGGAGGCGTAGTTCTGCTGCAGGTACCCGAGCATGTCGGGCTCGACGATCCACCCGACGGGCCTGCCGGGCGCGGCCGTCGCGGCGGCCTGGGCGGCCGCCCGGAGCGCCTGGAAGTAGCCGGAGACCCAGCTGCTGTCCTGCATGTTGGTGTAGTCGACGCCGGTTCCGTCGATGTTGCCGTTCATGCCGTAGTCGACCAGCACCGGCGTCATGCCGAACTGTTCGGCGTGGGTGACCATCGTCGTCGTGGTGGCGGCCCAGTTCGCGAGGTCGCTGCCGACGAGGTACTCGTAGCCGTAGTCGGGCAGTGCGCCATGGGACTTGAGGGTGGTGAAGAACGGGTCCACGGTGGTGCCCGGGGTGTAGACGGTCCCGAGGGCGAGGTGGGCGGGGTGCCAACTTCCGCCGCCGGACGGCGAGCTGGAGGGCGACGGCGACGCGGAGGCCGAAGCCGATGCGGACGGGGACGCTGACTGGGAGGGCGACGAGGACGGCGAGGGGGACGAGGACGGCGACGGCGAGGACCCGCCCGCAGGCCCGGTCAGCGCGACGTCGTCAGCGCTGTACGCCCCCTGCCCGTACCAGCCGTGCAGGTAGACCGTGACGGACGTGGTGCTCGCTCCGGTGGTGAACGTGGTCGACAGCTGCTGCCACCCGTTCGCCGCGGGCGTCCATGTGGACGCGCCGCCGTCGGTGCCCAGGTAGACGTAGGAGCCCTGCACCCAGGCCGACAGCGTGAAGGCGGAGTTGGGCCGCACGGCCACCGTCTGCGCGCAGCGCCCGGTGACCGAACCGGTCGGCAGGGCGGACAGGGCGTGCGTCCCGGAGTGCACCGGGGCCGTGACGGCGGTGGCGGTGCCGGGGTCGCAGGTCCAGCCGGCGAGCCCGCCGGACTCGAAGCCGGGATTGGCGACCAGGTTGACCGCGTCGGCGGACGCGCGCCCGTCGAGGGCGGCGAAGCCGACGGGGACGAGGACGACGGACAGCAGGAGGGCGAGCAGACCGTTCCTGCGGCCCCGGGGACGACGGTGCACGGGCGGACCTCCGGACGTTCGGGCGAACCGACGGACGGGCAAGGGATCTGCTCCGGACGATGGCCTGCACGCGTCAACCCGTCAAGGGTCTAGACCTATCCTTCGGCCGCGGCTGAGGCTCCGTTAAGCCGTGGCGCGCCGTCCGGGCACCGCCCGGGAGTGAGACCGTGGACAATCGGGACACCCGTACCCCCGTCAACGCCCACCCGTAACGAGGAAACTGACACCATGTCGCACACACTCTCCGTCGCCGTCCTCGGCACCGGCATCATGGGGGCCGCCATGGCCCGCAACCTCGCCCGCGCGGACCTCGAGGTGCGGGCCTGGAACCGGACCCGCGCCAAGGCGGAGCCGCTGGCCGCGGACGGCATCCGGATCGCCGACTCCCCCGCCGACGCGGTGCGCGGCGCGGACGTCGTGCTGACGATGGTCCACGACGGGCCCGCCGTGCTGGAGACCATGCGCGAGGCCGCCCCGGGCCTGGGGCCGGGGGCCGCGTGGGTGCAGTCCACGACGGTCGGCCTCGCCGCCCTGCACGAGCTGGCGGACTTCGCCCGCGAGCACGACCTGGTCCTCCTGGACGCACCGGTGCTGGGCACCCGGCAGCCCGCCGAGACGGGGCAGTTGCTGGTCCTGGCCGCCGGCCCGGAGGCGGTCCGCGAGACCGTGCGCCCGGTGCTGGACGCCGTCGGCGCGCGCACCGTGTGGACGGGCCAGGACGCGGGCGGCGGCTCCGCGACGCGGCTGAAGCTGGTCGCGAACAGCTGGGTGCTGGCGGTCACCGCCGCCGTCGGCGAGAGCCTCGCCCTGGCGAAGGCGCTGGACGTGGACCCGCAGGCGTTCCTGGACGCGGTCGGCGGCGGGCCGCTGGACATGGGCTACCTGCGCACCAAGGCGGCGATGCTGCTGGAGGACCGCCTGACGCCGCCTCAGTTCGCGGTGGATACCGCCGCCAAGGACGCCCGGCTGATCGCGGCGGCGGGCCGGGAGCACGGCGCGCGGCTCGACGTGGCCGAAGCCACCGCGGAGCGGATGGAGCGGGCCTCGGGACTCGGCCACGGCCGGGAGGACATGGCCGCGGCCTACTTCGCCAGCTTCGACGGCGGGTGACGCCCCGTCAGCCCGGCGGGCACGGCCGGCACGGCGGGCACGGCCGGCACGGCGGGCACGGCGGGCACGGCGGTGCCGCCGCAGGAAGGCACTCCTGCGGCGGCACCGCCGNCAGACCTGGAACTCGGAGACCTGCCCCGCCGGCCAGCCGGTGTTGGCCGTGAAGGTGGCCCGAACGTACCGGGCGGAGGCGGCCGGGAAGGTGATGGTGACGGTGTTGCTGTTGGCGGTCGGGTCGAAGGTGTAGGACGCGGAGGCCTTCAGCGTGCTGAAGGTGCTGCCGTCGGTGCTGCCCTGCAGGGTCAGCGTCTGCGAGCGCGCTCCCCAGGACGCCGGGAGTTCCAGGACGACGCGGCTGACGCTGTTCGCGGCGCCGAGGTCGACCTGGACCCACTGCGGGAAGGCGTTGTTGGCGCTCTCCCAGTAGGTGCTCTGGTTGCCGTCCGTGACGTTGGACGAGGGGTAGACGTCGTTGTGGCTGGACTCGCTGGTGGGCTTGCCCGCCGCGAGGTTGGTGGCGGTCGCCGTGGCGCCGGTGCCGGTCAGCGACACGGTGGTGGGGCTGTTGGCGGCGTTGCTGGTCACCGTGAGCGTGCCGGTGCGGGTGCCGGTCGCGGTGGGGCTGAAGGTGACGTTGACGGTGCAGGACGCGCCGGCGGCCAGGGTGGACCCGCAGCTGTTGGTCTGGGCGTAGTCACCGGTGACCGAGACGCCGCTGAGCGTCGCCGTGGCCGTGCCGGAGTTGGTGACGGTGACGGACTTGGCCGCGCTGGTGGTGCCCTGGTTCTGACTGCCGAACGTCAGCGACGTCGGACTGGCGCTCAGGCTGGCCGAGTTGGAGCCGCCGCCCCCGCCGGCCGGGAAGACCTCGAAGTCGGAGAGCTGACCTGCGGCCCAGCCGGTGTTCGCGGTGATGTCGGCCCGCACGTACCGGGCGGTGGCGGCGTTGAACGTGATGGTGACGGTGTTGGAGTTGGCGTTCGGGTCGAAGGTGTAGCCGGCCGAGCCGACCAGGGTGGAGAAGGTGCTGCCGTCAGTGGACCCGAGCAGCGACAGCGTCTCGGTGCGGGTGGCCCACGCCGTGGCCGGCGGGAGCTTGAGCACGACCTTGCCGACGCTGTAGTTCTGGCCCAGGTCCACCTGTGCCCACTGCGGGAAGGAGCCGTTGGCGCTCTCCCAGTAGCTGGAGGCGTCGGTGTCGGTCAGGTTGGCGGGGGTGTAGCTGCCGTTGCTGGAGCTGGCCGAGGCCGGCCGGCCCGCGGCGAGGTTGGTGCTGCTGTCGATCCCGGTGCCGGACAGGGCGACGGTGGTCGGGCTGTTGTTGGCGTTGGACGTGACGCTCAGCGAGCCGGTGCGGGAGCCGCCGGCGGTGGGCTTGAAGCCGACGGTCACCGTGCAGGAGCTGCCGACGGCGATGCTGCCGCAGGAACTGCTCTGGCTGAAGTCGCCGGAGGCGGTGATCCCGGAGACGGTCGCCGTGGCGGTGCCGGTGTTGGTGAGCGTGACGGTCTGGGTGGCCGCGGCGGAGCCGACCACCGTGGCGGGGAAGCTGAGCGAGGCGGGGGACGCGCCGAGCACGGGGCCCGGGGCGGTGCCGGTGCCGGACAGGGCGACGGTGTTGGTGACCCCGCCCGCGGTCACGGTGAGCGTGCCGGAGCGGGACCCGGCCGCCGTCGGCGAGAAGGTGACGGAGACCGTGCAGGAGCCGTTGGCCGGGATCGAGCTGCCGCAGGTGTTGGTCTGCGCGAAGTCGCCGCTCGCGGTGACCGAGGAGACGGCCGCGGCCGAGCCGGTCGGGTTGGTGACGGTGACGGTCTGTGCGGGGCTGGTCGAACCCTGGGCCACCGAGCCGAAGTTGAGCGCGCTGGGACTGGTGGTCACCCCGGTGGCGGGGTAGGGCGGGAAGACGGGTGCGGGCCAGCCGTTGCACTGCGTCGGCGTGATCCCCGAGTTGCCGCCCCCGTCGGTGACGGCGAAGCTGCCGCCCTCGCAGCTGTAGCTTGGCGCGTTGCCGGCGTTGGCCTGGGCGACGCCGGTGGCGGTGACGTTGGTGAAGCTGGCCGCTCCGCCGGTCTGCTCCTGCAGTGCGAAGGTGCCGGTGCCCGCGATGGTGACGTTGTTGAGGTTGACGCCGCTGATGGTCCCCTCGACCCACTGCACGGCCTCGTAGGGGCTCTGCTCGATCAGCGCGTTGCTGACGTTGATGGGGCCGGTGATGGCGCCCTGGCTGCCGTCGAACCACAGCGAGCCGACGCCGAACTGCCAGTTGGGGTCGAGGCTGCCGTCGCGGATCAGCGTGTTGTTGGAGATCGTCGTGGTGCCGACCGGGGTCGAGGTGAACCGCTGGCCGACGTGGATGCCGCCGCCCTGGGTGATGCCGGTGTCCTGGACCAGGTTACCGGTCACCGTGTTGTCGTGGCCGCCGTAGACGGCGATGCCGTTGGCGAGCATCTGCAGCTGGACGGTGTTGTTGGAGATGGTGTCGTTGGCGTCGGCGCCGATGCTGGAGTCGGCCCAGGTGGCGATGCCGTCGTCGCCGGTGTTGCGCAGGTCGCTGTTGGTGACCTTCGAATTGGTCACGCCGCCGTGGAAGTTGATGCCGTCGGCGGTGGTGTCGCGGATCCGCATGCCGCTGAAGGTCAGGCCGTCCATCGGCCCGTCCATCCAGGCGCCGACCTTCAGGTGCTCGATCCACAGGTTCGAGACGGTCGAGTTGCTCATCGCCCCGCCCACCGCGTTGACCTGGGCGCCGTCGTTGCGCTCCTGCACGTCGCCGAAGATGGCGAAGTTCTGCAGGTGCACCCCGGTGCTCGGGCTCGGGGCGGAGTTGCCGTAGAAGCCGGGGGCCGCGCCGGTGACCGTGGAGTACCACATGCCCGCGCCCGCGATGGTGACGTTGTTGACCGCGATGTGGCCCGGGATCTTGAAGGTGCCCTGCGGGATCCAGACGGTGCCACCCGAACCCGCCGCCGCGATGGCCGCGTTGAAGGCGCTGGTGGAGTCGTTGACGCCGGTGGGGTCGGCGCCCTTGTCGGTCACCGAGACCGAGCCCGCGGGCTGCGCCAGCGCGCCGCCTACCTGTTCGAAGTCGGCGAAGTCGATGGTGTAGGAGGAGGCGGTGTCCTCGGAGTCCACCTGCAGCGTGAAGGTGGTGCCCTTCGGATAGGTCTGCGAGAACAGCCGGTGCGTCTCGTCGAAGAAGTGGTGCGGGTTGCTGCCGGGGGTGTTGGTGAACGGGTAACTGCCGTAGTACCAGCTGTACGCGTTGGTCAGGGTGAAGTCCGACTGCTTGACCCCGTTGATGTAGAGCGAGAGGGGGGCCGTGTAGACCGAGCCGCTCGACGTGTCCGGGATGCTGTAGCGGAAGTCGATCGAGTTCGTGTCGACGGGCGTGGTGAAGCTGACGTACTTGCCGGTGCCCTGGAGGGTCACCGCCTTGCGGTAGGAGGCCTCGTCGGCGAGCTGGCCCTGGGTGTAACTCGGGCCGATGACACTGCCGTTGGTGCTGGCGTTCTCCGCCTGGACCTCGGCGTAGGGCAGGCTCGCGCCGCTGCCGCCGGTGGCGGTGGCGGCGAAGGCCGGGGGTGCGGCGACGAGGCCGAGCACACCGGCGCCGGCCAGCAGCGCGGTGCTGCCGACGGTGGCGACGGCTCGCCTCAGGGTGCGGAAGGGCCGTGGGGGTCTGGACAACTGATGCTCCTTCGGACGCGGCTGGGGTGGCGCTGCGCGGTCGGCACCGTATTGCCTGAGGCAGAGCTGCGCAATATCCGTGGCAGATATTGCTAATTTGCGCGCCGAATTTGCAAAAGGTCGACTCTCGCCCGCGCCTCCCAGTACGGTGGTCACTCCCCCGAATCCAGCTTCCACCTGCACGAACGCTCCCATCGGCGGTGACGCTCCGCCCTCCAGCCGCTTGCTGCAAATCCCGCGTTCCGCTTGCTCGATCCCGCAAGCCGCTTGCACGGCGCGTCCGACTGCCGAAACCGGCGTGCGCGCCGCTCCCGGGGCGGGGAAGACTACGGAGCCATGGCCCTGCCGCAGAATCCGCTCGACCACCGCTACCGGGGCGAGCACCCCGTCCGCACCCTCCGCTACCTCTTCCGCGCCGACCGCCCCCAACTCGCGGGCGCCGCGGTCGCGTTCCTCGGCAAGCACAGCCCGGTCTGGCTGCTGCCGCTGGTGACCGCGAACATCGTGGACGTCGTCGTCAACCGCGAACCGGTCGCCCGGCTGTGGTGGAACGCCGCCGCGCTGCTGGTGATCCTGCTGCTCAACCTGCCGCTGCACCTGCTCTACGTCCGCTGGATGCACGGCTCCATCCGCCGCACCGGCACCCGGCTGCGCTCCGCGCTCTGCCTGCGGATGCAGCAGCTCTCCATCGGCTACCACGCGCGCGTCAGCTCGGCCGTGCTGCACGCCAAGGTGATCCGCGACGTCGAGGGCATCGAGACCGCACTGCAGCAGACGGCCGACAGCGGGCTCGCCGCCGTCGCGACGCTCAGCGGCGGACTGGTCGTCATCGGGCTGCAGACGCCCGCCTTCCTGCCCGTCTTCCTGGTCCTGGTCCCGGCCGCCGGCCTGCTGGTGGTACGCCTGCGCGAGCGGCTGCGCCGCAGCAACGAGTCCTTCCGCCATGAGGTCGAGCAACTCTCCTCCCGGGTCAGCGAGATGACCAGCCTCATCCCGATCACGCGGGCGCACGGCCTGGAGCGCGCCGCCCTCGGCCGCGTGGACCGCAGCCTCGGCCGGGTCCTCGCCGAGGGGCTGCGCCTCGACCAGCTCAACGGGCGCTTCGGCTCGCTCGCCTGGATCCTGCTGAACGCCCTCGGCGTCGGCTGCCTGGCGGCCGCCGCGCTCGCGGCGTACTACCGCTGGTTCGGCGTCACCCCGGGTGATGTCGTCATGCTCAGCGCCTACTTCACCTCGCTGACCGGCTCGGTGACCGCGCTGCTCACGCTGGCTCCGCAGGTCGGCAAGGCGCTGGAGTCGGTCCGCTCGGTCGGCGAGGTGCTCCAGGCCCCGGACCTGGAGGACAACGACGGCAAGGCCCGGGTCGCCGCCGTCGCGGGCGGCTTCCGCTTCGAGGGCGTGGACTTCGGCTACCCCGACGCCGACGCGCCCGCGCTGCGCGGCTTCGACCTGGACGTCCGGCCCGGGGAGACGATCGCACTGGTGGGCGCGTCCGGCGCGGGCAAGTCCACCGTGCTCAACCTGATCCTCGGCTTCCACCGCCCGACCGGCGGCCGGATCCTGCTGGACGGTCAGGACATGGCGGAGCTGGACCTGCGCAGCTACCGCCGCTTCGTGTCCGTGGTGCCGCAGGAGTCGCTGCTCTTCGAGGGTACGGTCCGGGACAACGTCGGCTACGGCCTGCCCGACGCGGACGACGCCGCGGTGCGCCGCGCCCTGGCGGACGCCAACGCCCTCGACTTCGTCGAACGGCTGCCGGACGGCCTGGACACCGTCCTCGGCGAGCGCGGCGCCCGGCTCTCCGGCGGTCAGCGCCAACGCCTGGCCATCGCAAGGGCGTTGATTCGCGATCCGCGGGTCCTGGTGCTGGACGAGGCGACGTCGGCCCTCGACACCCGCTCCGAGCACCTGATCCAGCAGGCGCTGGCCCGACTGGTCCGCGGCCGGACGGTTTTCATCGTCGCGCACCGGCTGTCCACCATCCGGGGCGCGGACCGCATCGTCGTCCTGGACGGCGGCGAGATCCGCGAGATCGGCAGCCACGCCGAACTGCTGGCCAGCGGCGGCCTGTACGCCGGCCTGCAGGCGGCCCAACTGGCCTGAGACGTCCGGACGTTGCCGGGCGGCCTCAGTTGCTCGGGTGAGGGTCCGGACGTGCCTGGGCGGCCTCAGCCCGATCGGGGAAGGCCGCCCGGGCAGGGTCCGGCCGGTTCCAGCCCGATCGCGGCAGCACCCCGTCCAGCACGGCCCCGCGACCCGCAGGAAACGGTCGGCAGCAGGCCCCGCCCCGGCGCCGGCCGCGGTCGCGGCCCGGGCCGCCGAACCCGGCCCGACTTCGTCTCGCGTGCCCCTGGACGCCGACCTGGAGCGCTTGGTCGCGCAGGCCCCCGGGCGACGCTGGTCCACCGCCGGGGACGAGAGCAACGGGAAGTGATCTGCGTCACCGGACAATCCGTCAGATCACTTCCTCAAAGCGGCACTTGGGTGCCCTCTTTGCTCCCTTCGCCCCAGCGCACCCCACTGATGTGAGTTGACCTCACACATTTCCATGCACATGCTGAGCACCGCCATACCCACGAGTAGGGGTGGCAGCAGTGACGGGGGCTCGGGACACGGGTGCACTGTGCCCGAGGACCCGTTGGTCGGCGTGCGTGGGGGGCGACGCGCCTCGCCCGCGCGCCCTGGCGACGGGACGAACAGCACTTCATGAAACGCCCCAGCACACCACCGGCCCGGAGCCGGTACCCGGGACGGCTCCGCCGTCTCCTCGGCGCAGGCGCGCTCGTCGTGGCCGCGTCGCTCGGCCTCGGCCAACTCCCCGCCCTCGCGGCGACCCAGAGCCCCGCGGACGCCGGGGGCACCTCCACCTACGACGCGAGCGCCGCCCAGCAGCAGCGGCAGGACGAGTGCCTGCTCTCCACGGTGCTCCGCCTCGGCGGTCCGGCGATGAAGCAGGTCGCCGCCCAGGGCCTGGACGGCGACCCCGCCGCGCTGCACGCGGCCGCCGCCGCGGACTACTGGGACACCACCCCGCTGTCCACGGCCTACAAGAAGGACCACGACGCCCAGTCGGCCAAGCTCGACGAGCTGGCCGGCCGGCACACCACCTGGGAGCAGCCGCTCGCCAGCCTGGTCGTGCCGAACGCGGGCTTCTCCTCGGTGGCCGACTTCCGCTGGGCGCCCAACCCCGGCTTCTTCGACACCGTGGGCCTCAGCCCGTGGGTGGCCCAGCAGTTCTGGGCCAGCGAGAGCGCCGTCTACGCCGACCCGACCCCGCTCGCGGGCAAGACGTCGGCGGACGCCGCCACCGCGCTCGGCAACGCGCTCTACCCCGAGCCGACGAACGGGAACGACCCGAACTTCGAGCGCGAGTACAACGAGTGGCGCGCCTGGCAGGACATGACGTTCATGCACGGGCTGTTCGCCGACGACACCCGGCTGCTGCTCGAGGGCGGCGGCTTCCCCCGCACCGCGCCCGACCCGGGCACGGTCGAGTTCCGGGTCGCCGTCGAGGACCTCAAGTCCCGCTTCGCGTCCTGCGAGTGGCGCAACCCCGAGGACCCGGACAACGTGCTCGGGCCGGAGGTGCAGACCGCCGCGACCGAGTGGCAGGCGGAGGTCGCCGCCCGGCAGCCCGAGCGCGACGCGCTGCTGGCCGCCAACGCCAAGGCGACCGCCGCACTGGAGACGGCGGCGCAGGCCTTCGGCGAGGCTCTCGGCCAGTCCTGGCTGGCGGACCACCTGGCCCGCTGGGAGGCGTACTGGCAGCCGGGCGGCCAGGGTTCGGCCGGTGCCGGGGCCATCAAGTTCCAGCTGAAGTCCGGCACCACGCTGTGCCTGGACGACCCGAAGAGCTCGACCACCAACGGCGGCCCGATCCAGGCGAGCACCTGCACCACCAGCAACTCCATGCAGTGGAAGCCGGGCAGCGGCACGGTGCTGGACGGCGCGCTGGTCAACGTGGCGAGCGGCAAGTGCCTGTACGCCACCGGCGGCAAGGTCCAGCAGTACACCTGCAACAACACCGCCGCGGAGCACTGGCAGTACACCACCACCGGCGGCGTGACGCGGCTCTACAACGTCGGCACCAAGCAGTGCGTCAACTTCGGCTCCGCCACCGGCGGAACGGCGGCGACGGCGGTGTCCTGCTCCACAGCGGCTGCCCAGCAGTTCGTGGCCACGCAGGACAACGCCGGGACCGGCACCGGAACGGACAGCCTGGACTACCGCGACGCGTCCAAGCAGTTCACCCAGGTCAAGGCCGCCCTGACGGCGGCTCAAACAGCAGCCAAGGCCCAGCTGACCACCGTCCAGCAGCAGCTGACGGCGGCTCAGGCCGCCGCCTCCGCCACCACCACGGCGGAGCAGCAGGCGTACGCCGCCGCGGACGCGATCGGCGCCCCGCGCGGGCGCGGGCTGCTGGCCGCACAGCAGGAGGCCCAGGTCACCATGGCCTCGGCGGCGGCCATCCAGGCCATGGTCGGGGCGACCCAGACCGCCTACGACGCCACCACGGCCGCCGCCACCGACAGCCAGGCGCTCCAGGCCAAGGCGCAGACCCTGGGTCTGGCGTCCAAGGCGGCGTTCCGCCAGGCGGCCGCGCAGGAGGCGGACAACCAGGCGAAGGCCGCAGCCGCGGGTGCCGCGCTGCAGGCGAAGAACGCGGCCGCGGCGAAGGCCAAGGCGCAGCAGGCGCTCGCGACCGCGCAGCAGGCCGAGGCCACCGCCAAGTCGGCGGCGGCGACCGCCCACGCCAAGCTGCTGGCCGCCCAGGCAGAGCAGCAGAAGGCCGAGGCGGACAAGCAGGAGGCGGCCGCCGACGAGGCCACGGCCGCGAAGGACCAGGCCACCGCCGAACAGGACGACCAGGCGGCCCAGGCCGCCCTGGCCGCCGCGCAGAGCGCCGGGGCCACCGCCGCCGACAAGCGGCAGGCGGGCGAGGCCGCCGACTCCGCCGCCGGCCAGGCCCGGCAGCAGGCGATCAACGCGGCCCGCACCCAGGCCGCCGCCGCGGCCAAGGCCCAGGCCGCGGACGCCTACGCGGACGCGCACGCCTCCCAGTCCGACGCCCAGGCGGCCCGCTCCGCGGCCGACCAGGCGGACGCGGAAGCGGCTCAGGCCACCACCGACGCCGACAACGCCACGGCGGCGGCCAACCAGGCCACCGCGGCGGCACAGGCGG
>NZ_JBHSQJ010000099.1:62114-74022 GCF_042658505.1 Streptacidiphilus monticola
CCACCCGCGCCGAGGCAGCGGCCAAGCGCGCCCAGTCGGACGCCGACGCGGCCTCGGCCGCCAAGGCGACCGCGGACGCGGCCGTCCGCACCGACGAGGCCGCCGTGGCCACCGCCGTCCAGGCGGCTGCCCAGGCCTCCACCGACGCCGCAACTGCCAAGCAGGACGCGGCGGATGCGGCCTCCGACGCCAGGACGGCGCGGCAGAACGCCAACGCCGCCGTCACCGACGCGCAGGCGGCGCAGGCCACGGCGGCGACCACGGCCGGCTACGCCTACACCACCGCCCAGGCGGCGACCGCCGCGGCCAACGCGGCGGCTCAGGTGGCCAAGCCCGCCAACGACGCCATCCAGCTCGGCTCGCCGTACGTGGACAGCGACTCGTCGGCCGGCCTGGCCGTGCTGACCGCCCAGGCGTCGAAGACGGTCGCGGACCAGCAGCAGGCCATGGCCCAGGCCAAGGCCGCCCAGGCGGCCCAGGCCGCCGCCGACGCCCAGGCCTTGGCGGACACGGCCACCGGCGACGCGAAGAACGCCCAGGTCGCGGCGGCGGACGCGACGGCGGAGGAGGCCGCGGCGCAGGCCTCGGCCCAACAGGCCGTCGCCGGCGCCGCCGCGGCGGAGAAGGCGGCGGCCGAAGCGGTCGCCACCGAGGCGCAGACCATCGCCTACGACACGCAGGCGACGGCCGACGCCACCGCCGCACAGGCGGCGGCCCAGGCCGCAGCAGGTGACGCGGCCGACGCCCGGGCCTCGGCCAACGCCGCCGAGACGGACGCCGCCGCGGCACAGTCCGCCGCGAGCGACGCCCAGGCGGCCGCGGCCACCGCCCGCGCGGTGGCGGCCCAGGCCGACAAGGACGCGGCCGCCGCCGAAGCCGCCGCGAAGGACGCCGAGTCCCAGGCCGGCNGAACGCCGAGTCCCAGGCCGCCGCGGCCCAACAGGCCGCGGCGCAGGCGGAGAAGGAGGCCGAGCAGCAGTCCACCGCGACCAACATGCTCGCCACCGGCGGCGTGTTCTACCGCGCGCAGGTCCAGCCGACCGAGATCGATCCCAACGGCGACTGCGTGGGCACCGGCAGCGGCTCGAACATCGGCTGCGACATCTCGCTGACCTTCCACTACACCGGCGACGTCGCGTTCTACCTGCTGTCGGACTGTGTGGCCGACTCGGCCACCAGCTGCACCGGCACCTACCTCTACCTGGGGCACCAGCCGTTCACCACGACCGAGACGAAGACCGTCCACATCGACGGGATCAAGCTCACCGAGGAGATCGACAAGGCGCTGCTCAAGGGCGCGGTGTCGGACTTCACCGGCTGCATCGACAAGCACCAGCTGAGCAGTTGCGCCTGGGCGGCGGCCATGGCGATCCCACCGGACCGCATCCTCAAGCTGGCCTCGCTGGCGCGCGACACCCTGGACGCCATCCGGGGCGCGGCCGACGTGGACCGGGCGCTGGAGGACGCCAAGGTCGTCGACGGCCTCGGCGACGACCAGGGCGTGGAGAACGTCGAGGGCATGGCCGCCAAGGCCCTGGTCTCGATCGAGGGCGAGGACGCAGCGCGTGCCACGCTCAACCAGCGCCTGGCGGAACTGCTGCGGCGGTTCAGCCTCGGCGTCGACCCGGCCAAGGGCCACATCTTCAACGTCGGTGAGATGCAGACCGCGTTGCGGGTCGAGGCCGAGCGGGGAGTGCAGCTGGCCCGGGACGCCTCCGGCGACCTGGAGTGGTACGACTCGGCCGGTCGCGGCTACGACGCGGTGGGCAACTCCCCCGCGCAGTACCTGGACGTCCAGGCGTTCACCCGGTCGATCACCAACCACCTGCTGAAGACCGAGCGGACCGGACGGGCCGTCAGTTTCGTTCCGGTGGACGTCAGCACCTACACCGCGGACCAGATCGGCCAGATCAAGCAGTTCATCTCCGGACTGTCGGCCGCGGACCAGGCCAGGGTCTTCCTGGTCGGCGCGGGCGGCTGAGCCCCCTCCGCAGGGGCTTGGGCCCTCCCGAGCAGCGCCTATGCTCGGGAGGGCCTGCCCGTTCGTCAGCACCTCACCCGTTCCGCAAGTCGAGAAGTCTGCAAAGGGATATGTCGATGTCGAGGACTCCCGCCGTGCGCGTCGGGACCGACCTGTACTGGTCCGGCTCCGAGGCCGCCTTCCGGGCGGCCGCCGAGCAGGTGCGCGAGGCACTGCCCGCGACGGAGGAGGGTCTGCGGGCCGAGGTGGAGGCTGCCGCCTCCTTCGGCTGGCTGGCCCCGGTGGACCTGCCGGAGCCCGAGCGCAGCACGCTGCTGCGCGCGCTCGGCCGCGCCGGGACAGCCCCCCAGGAGCCGTCAGTGGCGGGTGAGTTGGACCTGCTGCGCCGGATGGCCGAGCAGGCCCTGCGGGAGACGGAGGCGTCATGACCAAGCTGATCGCGCTGAGCGAGGACCCCGGCCACGTCTGGTTCGGCACCAGCGGCCTCTTCGACTGGGCCGCCGACTTCCTGCTCTCCCGGGTCACCGACCCGGACCTGCGGGAGAAGCTGCGCCGCGACGCCGCCTCCGGCTACCTCTACCTGGACACCGTGCCCGGACCGGAGCGGGAGCGCCTGCTGCGCGCCCTGCGCGAGGAACTCCCGGCCGCGGTGGACCGGGACCTGTACCCGCGCCCGCTGAACCTGCGCGAGCAGGAGCCGCTGATGGCGGCCCGGCTGAAGACGCTGACCGCGATGGCCTGGTCCCACGACGAGACCGAGGCCCGCCGTAGCAGCCCGCTGGTCCTCCTGCTCTCGCAGGACCTCCGCGCCGAGGTCTCCCACGGCCTCCGGTCCTGGCTCCTCTCCTTCCTGCGCGAGCGGAGCGGCCTTCCCCAACTCGCTGCCGACATCGGCGAAGTGGACCTGCGGGACCAGCCGTCCGCGCTCCGCGCCCTCCGCGACGACCTCCTCCCCCACGCGGCCGCCGCCCTCGATGCCCTGCCTCCGGCCTCCTCCCGCTGGAGTCGCAGCGACCTCCGCACCCTCTCCCTCCTCGCGGCCGCCGCCCTCGGCACCTGACCCGCCCCGGGCCGGGGGCACCACGCCCGGCCGTGGAGCGAGGCCGGGCGCTGTTCCGCTCCGAGCGGCAGACCTCCCCTCGCAGCCGGCCCGTGCCGACACGCACGGCTCCGGCGCCCCGGCCTCATCCCCCGTCGCCTTTGCGCAGCCCTCAGCGAAGGGCGGCGGACCCTGCGAAGGAGGGGCGCATCGGACCCCGGGGGCACGTCGCTAGGATCACGGAGTGACACGCATCGGGATCATCGGCGTCGGCCGCATGGGCCTGCCGATCGGCGCCCGGCTCGCCCGGGCCGGGCACGAGGTCGCGGTCCACGACCTGCGACCCGAACGCGCCGACGCCGCACGCGCGTCGGGCCTGGAGTGGGTGGCCGCCGGCCAGGTCGCGGACGCCGCAGGCTGCTGGGATGTCGTGATCACCGTGCTGCCGAGCGCGGACGAGGTGGCCGCGGTCCTCACCGACGACCTGGTCCGGGCCTTGCCCCGCTCCGCCGTCTGGATCGACCACTCCAGCTGCTCCCCGGACGCCGCCGCCCCGCTTCGCGAGCGGGCGGTGGCGCGGGGGCTGCAGGTGCTGGAAGCACCCCTCGGCGGCGGCCCCCAGGACGCCGCTGACGGCTCGCTGCGCGTCTTCGCCGCCGGGGACGACGCGCTCGTGGAGCGCACGCTGCCGCTCCTGCTCTGCTACGCCGCGCCCGACCGCGTCGTCCGCACCGGCGGGCCGGGGACCGGATACACCGTCAAACTCCTGGTCAACCAGCTCTGGTTCGGCCAGGCGGTGGCCACCGCCGAGGCCCTGCTGCTGGGCAGCAGGCTCGGCGTTGCCCCCGAGCTCCTCCGTGCCGCCCTCGCCGACGGCGCGGCCTCCAGCGCCTTCGTCCGCGACGACCTGGATGCCCTCTTCGCCGGGGACTACCTCCCCTGCTACGGGCTCGACCGGATCCATCAGCAGCTCTCCGCGCTCACCGCCCTCGCCCGGGCGCACGGCCTGCCCCACGCCGTGGCCGCCGCCGTGGCCGACGTCCACGCCGAGGCCCTGGGCGCCTTCGGGCCCATCGACGGCGAGCTCGCCGCGGTCGCCCTGATGGAGCGTCAGGCCGGCTTCCTCATCCGCCCGGGCGCGGACCTCAGCGATACGCCCGCACGTCCGCCACGCTCCACCAGCTCCCCGACGAGCGGGTCAGCGTGATCCTGGCGTAGCGCACCGGCCGCCCCTCCAGCCGGACCGTGGTGAACTGGCCGGTCCCGGCGACGTCCTGGGCCACGGTGGTCCAGTGGACGCCGTCGCGGCTCGTCTCCGCCGTCCACCCGCGCGGGTAGTCGCCCAGCGAGGCCCCGGTGTCGAGGACCAGCTGCCGGACCGGCACGGCCGCGCCGAAGTCGATCCGCAGGGACTGCCCGGGGGTCTGCGCCGCGCCGGTACTGAAGCGGGTGGTGGCGTCGTCGTCCACCGCGGACGCGGCGCTCGCGCCGCCGGCGGTGGCGGTGGCCGTCCAGCCGCTCGGGTCGAGCGGGTGTGCCGCCGCCTCCCGGTCCCCGCCCTGCCAGACGAAGGTGGCCAGCGCGCCGCCCGGCAGGGTGTAGCGGAAGCCGCGGTCGCCCTCGCGGACCGCGAAGGTCTGCGGGTTGTCGCTCTCGTTGTGGGCGACCAGCACCTCGCTGCCGTCCGGGTTGCGGAAGGCCACGTCCATCACCTGGCCGTTCCAGCCGGTGGTGCCGAACGAGGTGCTGGCGATGCGGACCGCGCCGGGCCGGACGAAACGGGCCAGGTGGCCGAGCGTGTAGTACTCGGCGTTGCGGCTGACGCTGCCGTCCTGACCGATCGTCAGGACCCCCGTGCAGGTGGAACAGCCGCCGTTGTGGGGGCCGTTGGCGCTGTCCAGGGCGAGGTTCCAGTTGACGACGGTCTTCGCCCAGTTGCGCGGCGTGCCGATGGTCAGGTTGCGGGCGTGCCACTTCAGCGTGTCCCCGAAGGTCTTCGACGGGTCCGCGGACTGGCTGCCGGAGCACTCGGTGAAGTAGACGTCCTTGCCGGGGAACTGCCGGTGGAATGCGGTCATCGCGCTCGGATCGCCCGAGTAGCAGTGGAAGGCGGTGCCCGAGATCCACTCCCCGGCGGCGGAGTTGAGCAGGTTCTGCGGGTAGCTGTCGACGTCGGCCTCCTCGTCGGGAGGCGTGTTGGCGACGTCGCCGGGGTGCTCGGTCCAGTTGTGGTCGTAGCCGAGGATCTTCGTGGTGAGTCCGGCCCCGCGCAGCATGGGCCCCAACTGCTCGATGACCTTGGCCTCCTGCCACGACGGCAGGTCGGTGCCCGGGTATCCGGAGGGCGTGCGGTTCTGCGGCTCGTTCTGGACCGTGAGCGCGTCCACGCGGACGCCCTGGGCGCGGTAGGCCTGGACGAAGGCCACGAGGTAGGCGGCGTAGGCACGGTAGACGCGCGGGTCGTCGATCAACCGTCCGCCGACGAGGGAGTCGTTGGTCTTCATCCAGGCGGGCGGGCTCCACGGGGTGGCCATGATGCTCAGCCGGGGGTTGAGCCGCTGGGCCTGGCGCAGCAGCGGCAGGATGCGCGCGGTGTCGTGGGCGACGGAGAAGTGGCGCAGGCCGTAGTCGGTCTGTCCGGCGGGCACGTCGTCGTAGGTGTAGGCGGGGCCGTCGGTGAAGTCGGAGGCGCCGATGGGCTGCCGCAGGAAGGACAGGCCGTCCCCGGTGACCGGGTCGAACAGGTCCCGTAGCGCCTGCGCCCGTGCCTGCGGCGACAGCCGGTCGAGCACGCTCGCGGCCGAGTCGGTGAGCGAGGCGCCGAAACCGGTCATGGTCTGGAAGCGGCGGCCCGGATCGACGACGACGGCCGGCACCGCGTCCGACGGACTGCCGGATCCGTCGTCGGTGAAGGCGACCTGTCCCGCGTCGGCCAGGCGGCTGCTGCCGTCCGGGGTGGTGATCCAGACCTCGGCGGCCGTGGGACCGGTGCCCTGGGTCTCTGCGGCGGCGCCGGTGGCCGGCAGACCGCCGCCGAGGAGGGCGGCGGCAGCGGCGAGGAGCAGGGCGGAACGCGTGCGCATGGGCGTCTCCCGGGAGGGTGGCAGGGCAGGAGAGGAGCGAGCCTGGTGAAACGAAATGAAACGGCTCTCTGAAACGGCTCCGGGACCCATCTCATCCAGGCCCAGCGGGGTCGTCAAGACCCTGCACAGGTTCCGCAACTCGCGATAGGGTCGCTCTTCGTGAAACGAAACGGTGTAACGCATGGCTAGGCCGAAGTCTCGCCACGCGACGGTCCGCGCCATCGCGGCGGAGGCGGGGGTGTCCATCGCGACCGTGTCCCGGGTCCTGAACGGGCAGACCCCCGTCGCCCCGGAGACCGAGGCGCTGGTACGCCGGGCCGTGGAACGTCTCGGCGGCCCGCCCCCGTTGCGCCGGGGGGCCCGCGACGGCGCCGTCTACGTCCGCTGCCCGTACCAGCTCACCGACTACTTCGGGCTGATCGTCACCTCGGTCGCGGAGACCCTGGAGCTGCACGGCCGCCGCCTGGTCCTGGGCGCCGGGGAGTCCGGCCAGCGCGCCCACGTGCTCGCGGGGCTGGCCGAGGACCCGGGCACGGCGGGCGCGATCCTCATCCTGCCGCCCGAACCCGCCGAGGAACTACGGGAGTTGCGCGCCTCCGGACTGCCCTTCGTGGTCGTCGACCCCCGCGTCCCGCTGTCGCCGGACATCGCGTCCGTGTCCGCCGCGCACACCGGTGGGGCACGCAACGTCACGGCCCACCTCGTCGGGCTGGGGCACCGCCGGATCGGCTTCGTCGGCGGTCCGACGGAGTGGCTGGCCAGCCAGGCCCGCCTGGTCGGCCACACCTCCGCGCTGGCCGAGGCGGGCCTGCTGCCCGACCCGGGCCTGCGCCTCAGCGTCGAGCCCACGGCTGAGGAGGGCCACCGGGCCGCCGGGCGGCTGCTCGACCGGGAGGACCCGCCGACCGCGATCGTCTGCTTCAACGACAAGGTCGCCGTCGGCGCGCTGCGCGCCGCGCACGAACGCGGCCTGCGGGTACCGCAGGACCTGTCCCTCTGCGGCTTCGACGACAGCGACCTCAGCCGCGCCGCCGTTCCGGCGCTGACGACGGTGCGTCAACCCCTGGAGGAGATGGGCCGGATGGCGGTCTCCCTGCTGACCCGGCTCCTCGACGGCCACGCCGTGGACACGCTCCACGTCGAACTCTCCACCCAGTTCCTCCCCCGCGGCTCGACAGCGCGGCCCTACGACTGACGGGCGGTCAGCCGACCGTGCCGGCGCACTCGGGGTGGCCCCAACCGCTGCCGACCTTGGTGATCGGGTCGCCCTTCGCGTAGCGGCGGGAGCACGGGCAGGTGCCCGGGTAGCGGGCGGCCAGGGTGCGCACGGACGGCGGGGTCCGCGCGGCCCCGCCCTCCGCGTTCACGGCCGGCGAGACGGAGCCGCTCTGCGGCGCCGCCCGCTTGCGCACCGGACGCGGCGTGACCGGCGCGGGGACGGGCAGCGTGGCGGCGTCGCCGCCGCCCGACTGCTGCGTGCGCGCGGCGTCGCTGGCCGCGCGGTCGGCGATGGCGTTGAGCGGGTCACCGCCGACCTGGTGGGCCGGGACGTAGACGAACTCCACGTCCCGGCCCTCCAGCAGCGCGTCGATGCTCTGGATCAGCTCCTGGTTGGCCACCGGCTTGCCCGCCGCCGTCTTCCAGCCGTTGCGCTTCCAGCCCTTGAGCCACTTGGTCACGGCGTCACGGGTGTACGTGCTGTCGAGCCGCACCTCCAGCGGGATGCCGGGGTCGGTCGCCAGCAGCAGCTGCTGCAGCGCCGTCAGCTCGCCGACGTTGTTGGTGCTGTGCCCGAGGGCACCGGACTGCCAGCGCTGGGGGGTGCCCGCCGCGTCCGCGACGACGTAGGCCCAGCCCGCGGGGCCGGGGTTGCCTTTGGCTGCGCCGTCGCAGGCGGCGATGATGCGGTCGGTCATGCCACCGATCATCTCAGGTCGCGCCGACAGACCCGGACCCGCGCACCAGGCCCCGGCCCGCCGGCCGCCGACTCAGCGGGAGGTCGCCCGCCCCATGCCCTGGCCGACCGCAGCGTAGACGAGCGCGGGCACGCCGAAGACCAGCAGGGCCCGTACCTTCCCGTTGCGGACCGAGTCGAACAGGTGCAGCGACCAGGTGGCGAGCCACCGGGCGGCCTGCTCGAACCAGTGCACGAAGGAGTTGGCGGGCGAGGCGTCCACCAGGTCGAGCAGCAGCCAGATGACGAGGATCGCCGCGGCCAGGTAGGCCGCGGTCCGGACCAGAGCGCCGATGCCGGACATGAGGCATCACTCTCCTCTCTGCCCGTCGGTCTACCCCGTCCGCGGCCTGACAGACCGTCAACGCCGCCCCGCACCCGGGCACATGGGTGCGCCGGGTCCGGGTAGGCGGCTGCCGTCGGACGACCGACGAGGAAGGGAGGCCCCCATGGGCATCGGAGGCAGCATCGGTCTGTTCGCGCTCGGCGCGATCCTGACCTTCGCGGTGAACTGGCATGTCAAGGGGATGGACGTGCACGTGGTGGGCATCGTGCTGATGTTCGCCGGGCTGCTCGGACTGATCACCATCGGCGCGGTCTTCGGACGCCGCCGCCGGCTGGCGCGCGGTGAGTTCGCCGACGAGATCGTCACCGAGCGGCGCACTCTGGACTGAGCGGCCGGACCACCGAGCGGTCAGAACCGCTTCAACGCCCGCTTCGCCGCCCGGCGCAGCACCCGGTCCGGGGACTTCTCCGCCTGGGTCAGTGCCAGCGCCACGACGACCTGGAACGGCCGGGCGCTGTCCAGGGCGGTGGTGACCAGCCTGTCCGGCGCGGCGGCCGGCTCGGCCAGCAAGGCGTGCTCCAGGTGCTGGGCGGCGACCAACGGGCCCGCACCATCGTCCTGGAGGCAGTCGATGACCAGGTTGATCGCCGACCGGTAGCTCGAGTACGGCATGTGCCGCCGGGCCGAGCGGAGCCACAGCTCGCGTGCGGGCTCCGGCTCGTGGCGCTCCCAGTGGACCAGGCCGTGCAGCAGTTCGGCCTTGGCGAGCACCGCCGGGTAGGGCGAGTCCTCGGCCTGGCGCAGCCAGGTGAGCACCCGCTCGTGCTCGGCGGGCGGGAGCTGGCCACGCGGCGCCTGCTCCATCAGGTCGTCCGCCAACTCGACGGCGGCACGGGCCTCGACATACGGCTGTCCGCTGCGGTGGGCGACCGACAGCAGCTCCAGCGCCTCCTCACGGCTGCCGCCGCCGTGCAGCAGCATGAACCCCAGCTCCAGCGCCGCCTCCTGGGCGACCCGCTCCCTGGGCGAACGGGAGCAGACGCGGAACAGGACGACCATCTCGTCGGGGTCGGTCGCAGCCAGGGCGCGGGTGAGCCGGGCCTCCTCGACGACGTCCGGATGGCCGGTGGCCTCGGCCCGCTTGAGCGCGGCGCCGGCCCTGCGCCTCTCACCGCGCATCAACTCCCGTGCGGCGACGCCGTTCTCGGCCGCGCCGCGGACACCGGCGTCGCCGGAGGCGCGCGCGACGGCGAGGAACCGCTCCGCGGCGTCGAACTCCTGCAGCTGCAGCAAGTGCTGGCCCAGCCCGACGGTCCGGTCCACGTCGAGCGGCAGCGCCCCGGACACGGCCGCGGCCGTGATCTCCTCCGGCGCCATGCTCCGCGCGACACCGGTCCAGTCCGCCGCCGTGCCCTCCTCGGTCGTCATCGCCCGCTCCCCTCCCGACTGCTTCGTTCGCGACCGGTTCACCTTACCGCCGGGCGCCGACAGCCGAGGGGCCCTGGTGACGGGCCGTCAGGCGGTCAACTGCTCGGAACCGCCCGCGTCGAGCCAGACCTCGGCGGCGGCGTCGAGCGGCAGCGCGAGGGCCTGGCAGAGCGCGACGACGGTCCCGAAGCCGGGGCTCGGCAGCCTGCCCGTCTCCAGCTTGCGCAGCGTCTCCGGCGAGATGCCGGCCGCCTGCGCCACCGCGGCGGCGTCCCGCCCGGCACGGGCGTCGCGCAGCAGCGCACCGAGACGGCGACCGGCCTCGATCTGCGCGGGGGTCAGGGGCACGCGGACCATGCGCCTATGCTAGACCCACCCGGATCCGGTATAAGAATACCGGTGCGGCGACGCGCCGTGGAACTCACCGGGAAGCCAGGAAGCAGGAACTGACGCGTGATCACCCTCAAGACGCCGCGCGAGATCGAGAAGATGGCCGCGACCGGGCGCTTCGTGGCCCGCACCCTGGCCGAGCTCGCCCAGGCGGCCGAGCCCGGCGTCAACCTGCTCGACCTGGAGCGGCGCGCCCGCAAGCGCGTCGAGCAGGCCGGGGCCGTCTCCTGCTACTGGGACTACGCGCCGTCCTTCGGCCGCGGCCCGTTCCGCAACGTCATCTGCCTGTCCGTCAACGACGCGGTGCTGCACGGCCTTCCGCACGACTACACGCTGCGCGACGGCGACCTGCTCAGCCTCGACTTCGCCGTCTCCATCGACGGCTGGGTGGCTGACGCGGCGGTCTCGGTCGCCGTCGGCACGGCGGCCGAGCAGGACGCCCGGCTGATCGCGTCCACCCGCGCCGCGCTGGACGCGGCGGTGGCCGCGGCTGTGCCGGGGGCCCGGATCGGCGACGTCTCCGCCGCCATCGGCGCGGTGGCGGCGGCGCAGGGGTACCCGGTGAACACCCAGTTCGGTGGCCACGGGTTGGGCCGCACCATGCACGAGGACCCGCACGTCCCCAACACCGGCCGCGCGGGCCGGGGTTACCAGCTGCGCCCGGGGCTGACGCTGGCAATCGAGCCGTGGTGGTCCGCCGCGTGCGGCGACCTCGCCACCGACCCCGACGGCTGGACCCTGCGCATCGCCGACGGCTCCCACGGCGCCCACACCGAGCACACCGTCGCCATCACGGAGGACGGCCCCCGCGTCCTGACCCTCCCCGAGTAGCCGAGAGCCCACCCTGCCGGCCCCTGGGCCGGATCCGCGCCCGATCGAATCCGCAGACCCGGCCCACCCCGCCCTTCCTCCACCCGCAGTCGGCCCACCACGCGGGACCCGCACCCCGCCCCGGGGAACGCCCCCGGCCCGCCGCCCCTGCAGAGCCGGGGCCTCCGGCCCACTGCCCCCGGCGGTGCCGGGCCCACTGTCCTCGGGCGCGGTGCAGGGCCGAAGCCGTGGGCCCACCGTCCCCGGCGCAGTTCAGGCGGGCCCCTGGGCCGACTGCCCTCCAGCGCCAGTGCGGAGCCGAGGCGCCCCGTCCCGGGAGCACCACCCCGGCCCCCGCCCCGCCCTGCCTCCACCCGCAGTCGGCCCACCACGCGGGACCCGCACCCCGCCCCGGGGAACGCCCCCGGCCCGCCGCCCCTGCAGAGCCGGGGCCTCCGGCCCCGCTGCACCAGCGTGGGGCGGCCGCGGGCCGGAAGGCGCCCTCGGGGCACAGGGGTTGTCGATCGAACCCGCGCAGCGGCCCCGTTCCGGAACCTGACGCGGAGCCTTGACATGCTCCCGCAGCTCAGGGACAGTCCAGGGCTGAGAAAGCGCTCTCTCACCCCTCTCGCACGTGTTCCGCCACCCCGAACCGTCCGCGCGCCCCAGGGAGCCGCCGCATGTCCGGGCACCGCCGCACGCTCGTCGCCAGATCGACACGATCGACATTCCTCCCCCTCCTCGCCGCCGCCCTGCTGGTCGTCGGGCTGCTCGTCGCGCTCGGGCAGGCCCCCGCCCGCGCCGCCGCGACCGCGCCGCTCTCGCAGGGCCGTCCGGCCACCGCCTCCTCGACCGAGAACGCCGGGACACCGGCATCCGCCGCCGTCGACGGCAACACCGGCACCCGCTGGTCCAGCGCCTTCAGCGACCCCCAGTG
>NZ_JBHSQJ010000100.1:0-58976 GCF_042658505.1 Streptacidiphilus monticola
CTGGCCGACCAACTGGTCTGCGACCACGCGCTGTTCCATCTGGAGGCGGACCTGCGCTGGCTGGAGCTCACCGCCGCGCGGCTGGACCAGCTCGCCGCGGAGGTGGCCCGGTGACCGCGACGCCGCTGCTGTCCGCCGCCGGACTGCACAAGTCCTACGGCCCCACCCCGGCGCTCGCCGGGGCCGACTTCGCCATCTCCGCCGGGGAGATCGTGGCCGTCATGGGCCCTTCCGGCTCCGGCAAGTCCACCCTGCTGCACTGCCTGGCCGGGATCGTGAAGCCCGACTCGGGCGCGGTCCAGTACGCCGGCCAGGTGCTCTCCGATCTCTCCGACGCCAGGCGCAGCGCGCTGCGCCGCAGCGACTTCGGCTTCGTCTTCCAGTTCGGCCAGCTGGTACCGGAGTTGACCTGCCTGGAGAACGTCGCCCTGCCGCTGCGGCTGGCCGGGGCCAAGCGCCGCGAGGCCGAGGCGCGGGCCGCTGAGTGGCTGGACCGGCTGGAGGTCCGCGAGCTGGCGGCGAAGCGCCCCGGCGAGGTCTCCGGCGGCCAGGGCCAGCGGGTCGCCATCGCCCGTTCGCTGGCGACCCGGCCGCGGGTGGTCTTCGCGGACGAGCCCACCGGCGCGCTGGACTCGCTCAACGGCGAGCGGGTGATGCAGCTGCTCACCGCCGCCGCCCGGGACACCTCGGCCGCGGTGGTCCTGGTCACCCACGAGGCCCGGGTCGCGGCCTGGTCGGACCGCGAGGTCGTGGTCCGCGACGGCCGGGCGACGACGTCGCCGGTGATCGCATGAGCGCCGCCCGCACCCAGGTCTGGCTGCGCGACCTCGGCCTCGGCGCGCGCTTCGCGCTCAGCGGCCGCGAGGGCTGGGCACGCACCGTGCTCACCGCCGTGGGCGTCGGGCTCGGCGTCGCCCTGCTGCTGCTCGCCACCTCCGTGCCGCACCTGCTGCACCAGCGCAACGTCCGCAGCGCCGAGCGGGACCTCACGTACTACGGCGCCGCCCTGGACCGGCCGGGCGACGACACGCTGCTGGTCGGCGAGGTGCGCTCGGGCTGGTACGGGCAGGACGTCACCGGCGAGCTGGTCAGGCCCGAGGGCGCCCACGTCCGCGTCGCCCCCGGACTGCCCGCCTGGCCCCGGGACGGCGAGATGTACGCCTCGCCCGCCCTGCTCAAGCTCCTGGCCGACCCGCGCAACACGCTGCTGCGCGAGCGCATCCCCTACCGGGTCGCCGGCGCCATCGGCCACGCCGGACTGCTCGGCCCCGGCGAGCTCTACTACTACGCCGGCGACGGGAAACTGACGGCGGGTCAGGGCGGGGTCTACCGGACGAACAGCATCGGCGGCCACGTCGGCCCGACCGACCTGAGCATCCTGCTCACCATGCTGCTGACCGTCGGCGTCGTGGTGGTGCTGCTGCCCATCGGCATCCTGATCGGCACCGCCGCCCGGGTCGGCGGCGAGCGCCGGGACCGGCGGTTGGCCGCACTGCGCCTGGTCGGGGTCGACCGGCCCGGCGTGCACCGGATCACCGCCGGGGAGAGCATGGTCGGCGCGGCGGGGGGCGTGCTGCTGGGCTTCGCCTTCTTCCTGGCGGGCCGTCAGATCGCTTCCGGCATCGCGGTGCTGCGCACCGACGTCTACGGCTCCGACCTGGTGCCCAACGCCGGTTTGGCGGCGCTGATCGTGCTGGCCGTTCCGGCGCTGGCGCTGCTCGGCACGCAGTTCGCGCTGCGCGGTGTCGCCATCGAACCGCTCGGCGTGGTCCGCAACGCCGCGCCGCCCCGGCGGCGGCTGTGGTGGCGGGTGCTGCTGCCCTGCGCGGGGCTGGCCCTGCTGCTGCCCGCGCTGCACGGGCTCACCGAGCGGACGAACCTGACGATGGTGGCGAGCGGAGTGGCCCTGGTGCTGGTCGGGGTGACGGCGGTGCTGCCCTGGCTGGTCGAACGCGTGGTCCGGCTGCTCGGCCAGGGCCCCCTGCCGGTGCAGCTGGGCAGCCGCCGGCTGCAGCTCTCCACCGGCAGCGCGGCCCGCGCGGTCAGCGGCATCACCGTGGCGGTGGCCGGGACGATCGCGCTGCAGACGCTGTTCGGCACGGTGCTGGGCGACTTCCGCAAGGGGACCGGCGCGGACCTGAACCAGAGCCAGGTCAGCGTCGTCGCCGCCCAAGGGCAGACCGCTGCCGGGCTGGCGCTGGGTCAGCGGCTCGCCCACGCCCCCGGCGTCCGCAACGCGCTGACCTTCGCGGACCACTGGGGCACGCTCCAGGGGCGCGGCGAGAACGACAGCGGCCTGCCGGTGACCGTCGCCGACTGCACCACGCTGGCCCACCTCGCCCGGATCGCGGACTGCTCCCCCGGCGCGGTCTACTACGTGCCGGGCGGCACGCAGGACCCGGTGCCCGCGGTGCACCCGGGCGACCGGGTGGACCTGGGCTCCGATGGCAAGGGCGGCCTGCTGTGGACCGTCCCGGCGGGAATGAAGCAGGCCGCGGCGCTGACCGCCCCGGACGGCGCCACCCGCTCCGGACTGCTGGCCACCCCGCAGGCCCTGCCCTTCGACCGGGTCGACTCGGGGGTGGACACGCTGCTCGATCTGGACCCGGCCACGGCCGCAACCACCCTCGAGCAGCTCCGCACCATGGCCGCGGCGGCGGACCCGCTGATCCAGGTCATGACGCTGCGCGACTACACCGTGGACCGGAAGTACACCATGATCCGTCGCGGGGTCACCATCGGCGCGGTGCTGACCATGGTGCTGGTGGGGCTGAGCCTGCTGCTCACCACACTGGAGCAACTCCGGGAGCGCAGGCGGCTGTTGTCGGTGCTGGTGGCCTTCGGGACGCGGCGATCGACGCTGGGTCTGTCGGTGCTCTGGCAGAGCACGGTCCCGATCGTGCTGGGCCTGGCCCTGGCCGTCGCCTTCGGCCACCTGGTCGGCGGCGTCCTCGGCGCGATCACCGGGGCGCAACTGGTCTACGACTGGACCGGGACGCTGTGGCTCCTCGCCGTCGGCGCGGGCGTGGTGCTGGCGACGACGCTGCTCAGCCTCCCGCTGCTGTGGCGGCTGATGCGCCCCAACGGCCTGCCCACCGAGTGACCCGCGGCGGTCTCACCGACCTCACAGCCGCGGCACCCATCTGACGCCCTGCAGGGCGTCCTCCACCAGCCGCACCTGACGCGCGAGGGCGACCAATCGGGCGCCCTCGCGCGCGTCCGCCTCCAGCAGCTGCTGGAGCGTGGGCGGCTCGATGTGGTCCGCGGTCTCCACCCGCGCCCGCGAGTAGCCCAGCCGATGCCCGTTGATCGCCCCCTCCACGTGGTAGCGGACGTTCCGGGCCAGCAGCAGCGGATGCCGCTGCAGTACCTCGTACCGCCGCCACTCGCCCGGCACCTGGTCGTAGAGCCAGTTCCGGGCGCTCTCCTCCCACTGCGGAGCCCCTGGCGGCCGCACCTGCGGAGGCCAGCCGGGCGGAACGGAAGCGCTGCTGTTCACCCCTCCAGTATAGGAACAAGTTTTCGAATAACCAGACGAACAGCAGCTCACGTATCCCAGTGGCCCCATGTGCCCGAGCGCGACAGCTGCCACCAGCCGCCTCGGCGGACCCTGACGCCCTGGGCTGTCCGCTGCCGGAAACGGTGGCCAGGGACCACACAGGACGGCGGCCGCGAGGTGGTGCTCGGCACGCGCTCTGCAGTAGGTCGCGTCCAGGTGCACGGACGGCGCACGGACGGCAACCGGACGTGCCGATCCGTAGCGTCGCCGCGGCCGACGCCTTCTCGGCGCCCGTGCGCTCGCACACGCGCACACCATCGAACCAGCCCGCGCATGCCGCTCGAAGCTGGCTCAGGTCCCGACGGGTGACGACCGCGCCCCGGCCGCTACCCTGCCGCTCATGCCTCGACTCGCCCTCGCCCCGGCCGTGTTCACCCCCGACGAGATCTCCGCCGTGGTCGACCTGTACCGGACCAACCCCGGCTACTGCCGTGCCTCGGGCGAGTACGACCCCGACGAGGTCCGGGCCGACCAGGTCGAGGCCGACCTGCGGGAGGAAGCCGAGCAGTCCGAGGTCCTGCTGGCCCGGGACCCGGACGGCCGGATCGTGGGTCTGCTCTGCCTGCTCCCCGAGCACCCCCGCGACGGCCACCCCTGGATCGGCCTGCTTCTCGTCCACGGCGACCTGCACGGCCAGGGCCTCGGCCGTGGGCTCGCAGTTCTCGCCGAGGAGCGCTTCCGCACCCATCCCTCCGGTGGCCTGCGCCTCGCCGTCCTGGAGAACAACCCTTCCGCCCTGGCCTTCTGGACCGCTCTGGGCTGGCGGGAGATCGCCCGCCGCAGGGACGTGCAGCACGGACGCCCGTGCATCGTCATGCACAGGCAACTGGCCTGAGGTGCCGTCACTTCGCTGCCTCGGGCTCAGCCAGTGCCGTGGCCCGACTAGGTCCATCGTGTTGCGGCGCCCGGCACGGCACTCCCCCAGCCTTCGGCCGAGGGTGCCCCCACCACCGGACACCGCAACCGGTGGACCTGCCCGGACACGGCACTGGCCGCCCGGCGGGCCAGGGCGACCATCCGGCCGACGAAGTCCCGGCTCCAGGTCGGCGACTACGGTTCGCTCGCCCTCGCTCGGGTGAAGTCCGCCCAGAGCACACCGGGTTGAGGGAACGCGACGGGGTGGCCGCTATCCGCCCCCGCATCGATGTGCGGCAGCGCGCGCCCGACGCGATCTCCTGGTCGTAGAGCAGGTCGTGCCTGGGCAGGTGGACATCCAGAGAGGCGGAGAGGATCCGAGCGTCCGTCTCCTCGGCGAACAGGGCCAACGTTCGGCCAGGTAACGGAACCGGGGGCGGCGCAGGCGTCCACGCCCGCCGTCCTTCGTCAGTCAGCGCGCGGTCAGCAGCCGGTCAGCGGTCGCGCCGACGCTGACGGCATGACGAACACGGATTCTTCTTCCTCGCAGAACAACAAGCAGCTCCGGGTCCTCATCTCCGGGGCCAGTATCGCCGGGCCGGCGCTCGCCCTGTGGCTCGGGCGGTACGGGTACGACGTCACCGTCGTCGAGCGGGCGGCGGAGCTGCGGACCGGTGGGTCCGCCGTGGACTACCGAGGGCGGGTGCACCGCACCGTGCTGGAGCGGATGGGGGTGCTCGACCAACTGCGGGCCCACGCCACGGACATGGGGGAGCAGGTGCTGGTCGACGCCGAGGGCTGGGAGCTGCTGCGGCTGCCCGCCTCGTTCATGAGCGGGGAGTTGGAGGTCAACCGGGGCGACCTGGCCCGGGTGCTGTACGAGGCCAGCCTGCCCCACGCGCGCTACGTCTTCGGGGACTCGGTGCGGAGCCTGGCCGAGCACGCCGACGGAGTGACGGCGACGTTCGAGAGCGGCGAGAGCCAGGAGTTCGACCTCGTTGTCGGCGCCGACGGCATGCACTCCATGACACGCCGTCTGGTCTTCGGCGAGGAGCGGGAGTTCCGGCGGGACTCCGGGTACTTCGTCTCCACCTTCTCCGCGCCCAACGACCTCGGACTGCGCGACAGCGGTGTGCTGTGGAACGTGCCGGGGCGGATGGTCGGGCTGTCGAACACCTTGGGCAAGGACGGGGCCATGCTGGTGTTCCACTCCCCCGGCCTGGCCTACGACTACCGCGACCAGGAGCAGCAGCAGCGGCTCGTCCGCGAGCACTTCCAGGGCCTCGGCTGGCAGGTGCCCGCCGTGCTCGACGCCATGGACCGGGCCGAGGACTTCTACTTCGACTCCATCAGCCAGATCGTCATGGACCGCTGGTCCTCCGGCCGGGTCGTGCTGCTCGGCGACGCCGCCTGGGCCCCGGCTCCCGGCGGGATGGGGAACGGGCTGGCCGTCGTCGGGGCGTACATCCTGGCCGGCGAGCTGGCCCGCCACTCCGGCGACCACCGGGCCGCCTTCGCCCGCTACGAGGAGCTGATGCGCCCATACGTGAAGACCTGTCAGAAGCAGGGCTCCAACGCCGGGCCGTTCCTGGCCCCGCCCACCGCGAAGAAGCTCAAGCAGCGCAACCGGATCTACAAGCTGCTCTGCGGCCGCCTGCTCAGCGGCTTCTTCGACCGGCTCACCACCAAGGGCGCGGAGGCGGTCGAACTCCCGGACTACGGACGGGAGTTGCCGGAGATGCAGGACGGGCCGCACCCGCTCACCGTGGGGTGAGCAGGTGCGGCCCGCCGCGAAGGGCTGCGCGCTTACTTGATCAGCGAGCGCAGCACGTACTGCAGGATGCCGCCGTTGCGGTAGTAGTCCGCCTCACCGGGGGTGTCGATGCGGACGACCGCGTCGAACTCCTTGCCCGAGTCGGTGGTCACCTTGACGGTGGCCGGGGTGCGGCCCTCGTTCAGCTCGGTCACGCCGGTGATGGAGAAGGTCTCCTCACCGGTGAGGCCGAGGCTGTCGGCGTTCTGGCCCTCGGGGAACTGCAGCGGCAGCACGCCCATGCCGATCAGGTTCGAGCGGTGGATGCGCTCGTAGGACTCGGCGATGACGGCCTTGACGCCGAGCAGCGCGGTGCCCTTGGCCGCCCAGTCGCGGGACGAGCCCGAGCCGTACTCCTTGCCGGCCAGGACGACCAGCGGGGTGCCCGCGGCCTGGTAGTTCTGCGAGGCGTCGTAGATGAAGGAGACCGGGCCGCCCTCCTGCGTGAAGTCGCGGGTGTAGCCGCCCTCGGTGCCGGGCGCGATCTGGTTGCGCAGGCGGATGTTGGCGAAGGTGCCGCGGATCATGACCTCGTGGTTGCCGCGGCGCGAGCCGTAGCTGTTGAAGTCGCGCTTCTCGACGCCGTGGGCCTTGAGGTACTCGGCGGCCGGCGTGCCGTCCTTGATGTTGCCGGCGGGCGAGATGTGATCGGTGGTGACCGAGTCGCCCAGCTTGGCCAGCACCCGGGCGCCGGTGATGTCGGAGACCGGGCTCGGCTCCTTGGCCATGCCCTCGAAGTACGGGGGCTTGCGGACGTAGGTGGACTCCGGGTCCCACTCGAAGGTGTTGCCGGTCGGCACCTGCAGCGACTGCCAGCGGTGGTCGCCGGCGAAGACGTCCGCGTAGTCCTTGGCGAACATGTCCTGGTCGATCGAGGCGGCGATGGTGTCGGCCACCTCCTGCTCCGACGGCCAGATGTCGTGCAGGAAGACCGGGTTGCCCTCGGAGTCGACGCCCAGCGGGTCGCGCGTGATGTCGACGTTCATGTTGCCCGCGATCGCGTAAGCGACGACCAGCGGCGGGGACGCCAGGTAGTTCATCTTGACGTCGGGGTTGATCCGGCCCTCGAAGTTGCGGTTGCCGGACAGCACCGAGACCACGGCGAGGTCGTGGTCGTTGACGGCCTTGGAGACCTCCTCCGGCAGCGGGCCGGAGTTGCCGATGCAGGTGACGCAGCCGTAGCCGACCAGGTTGAAGCCCAGCTTCTCCATGTAGGGGAGCAGGCCGGCCTTCTCGTAGTAGTCCATGACGACCTTGGACCCGGGGGCCAGGGTGGTCTTGACCCAGGGCTTGGCGTGCAGGCCCTTCTCCACGGCCTTCTTCGCCAGCAGGGCGGCGCCCAGCATGACGGAGGGATTGGAGGTGTTGGTGCAGGAGGTGATCGAGGCGATCACGACCGCGCCGTTGTCCAGGTCGTAGACGGTGCCGTCGGCGCCGGTGACCTTGACGGGGTGGTGGATGCCGTTGCTGTTGGCCGGCGCGTCGGAGGCCGGGAAGGACTCCTCGCCCGCCTCGTCCACGGTCGGCAGGTAGTCGCGCACCGACTCGCGGAAGCGGTCGGCGGCCTCGGACAGGATCACGCGGTCCTGCGGGCGCTTCGGGCCGGCGATGGACGGGACGACCGAGGCCAGGTCCAGCTCGATGTACTCGGAGTAGACCGGCTCGTGCGACGGGTCGTGCCAGAGGCCCTGCTCCTTGGCGTAGGCCTCGACCAGCGCCAGCTGCTGCTCCGAACGGCCGGTCAGGCGCAGGTAGTTGACGGTCTCTCCGTCGATCGGGAAGATCGCGCAGGTCGAGCCGAACTCCGGCGACATGTTGCCCAGGGTGGCGCGGTTGGCCAGCGGCACCGAGCCGACGCCCTCGCCGTAGAACTCGACGAACTTGCCGACCACACCGTGCTTGCGCAGCATCTCGGTGATGGTGAGCACCAGGTCGGTGGCGGTGGCGCCCTCCGGCAGCTGGCCGGTGAGCTTGAAACCGACCACGCGCGGGATCAGCATGGAGACCGGCTGGCCCAGCATCGCTGCCTCGGCCTCGATGCCGCCGACGCCCCAGCCCAGCACGCCGAGGCCGTTGACCATGGTGGTGTGCGAGTCGGTGCCGACGCAGGTGTCGGGGTAGGCCTGGCCGTTGCGGACCATGATGGTGCGGGCCAGGTACTCGATGTTGACCTGGTGGACGATGCCGGTGCCCGGCGGGACGACCTTGAACTCGTCGAACGCGGTCTGGCCCCAGCGCAGGAACTGGTAGCGCTCCTTGTTGCGGCCGTACTCGATCTCGACGTTCTGGGTGAACGCGTCCTTGGTGCCGAACTTGTCGGCGATGACGGAGTGGTCGATGACCATCTCGGCCGGGGCCAGCGGGTTGATCCGGGACGGGTCGCCGCCGAGCTCCTTCACGGCCTCACGCATGGTGGCGAGGTCCACGACGCAGGGGACGCCGGTGAAGTCCTGCATGATCACGCGGGCGGGCGTGAACTGGATCTCCTGGCTCGGCTGGGCGGTCGGGTCCCAGCCGCCCAGCGCGCGGATGTGGTCGGCGGTGATGTTGGCGCCGTCCTCGGTGCGGAGCAGGTTCTCCAGCAGGATCTTCAGGCTGTAGGGAAGGCGGGCGGAGCCCTCGACCTTGTCGAGCTTGAAGATCTCGTACGATTCGTCGCCCACCTGCAGCGAGCTGCGGGCGTCGAAGCTGTTCGCGGACACGACTGTCTCCCTGTTTCGTGTTCTGGTACGCGTAGCCCACGCGATCACGGCCGAGTGTACCGGCAGATATCTTGATGTCGAGATAACACCCTAGTGCATCTGCGCCCGCACGGCGACGCAGGGCACCCCATCCGTTGGGGCGGGCGGCTCAGCCGTCCGTCTTGATCTTCTCCATGGTCAGGTGCGAGGTCATCCGGAGCACCCCGGGCAGGCCGCTCAACTTGGTCGTCGCGAACGCCTCATACGCGGCGTGGTCGGCCACCTCGACGCGGAGGAAGTAGTCGGGACGGCCGAAGAGCCGGCGGAACTCGACGACCTCCTCGAAGGAGGCCACGATCTCCTCGAACTCCTGGCCAGCTGGCCCCGCTGGAGCCTGTCCGGAGGATCTTCCCGGGCCCGCGCCGCCTGACACGGCCTCCCCCAGCCTCCGGCCGGGAGGTGCCCCCACCCTGCGTTGGCGAAACGCCCAAGCACGTCCAGCACGAGGACGCCCCGCCGCCATGGATCCGGCCGCGCCTGGGGCACCTCCCGCCCGAAGGGGTGGAACGACGCGGGCTGATCCGGAAAGATCCGTCGGCCAGGCCGTGGTGCCGTGTCCGGACAGGTTCGCCGGGTTGCGGTGGTGGACCTGTCCGGACACGGCACTAGGGAGCTGTCCGGCCCGGCCGGTACCCGGCCGGTCGGAGCTGTCGCCGCGCCGAGCGGGGCGCGGGGGCGGCCGGGCGCCCCACCCGGAAGACGGCGAGCGGCGTGGCGCCCAGCCGGTCCCGGAGCGCGGCGGCCGTCCGCGGGCAGTCGATCAGCTGGCTGCAGGGGTGTACGGCGAGGCCCTCCTGGGTGAGCCCGTACCAGATCCGGACGAGTTCCCGCCCGGCCCCGATCAACGCCTCGGGCCCGGCCGCCTCCCCCGTGAACACCAGGACCGGATGCTCCGGCTCCAGCACCGCCCCACCGGACGCCGCGAGCAGCGGCGCCAGCGGGCGGTTCAGGCGCAGGGCGAGCACCGCCCGCAGGCCGACCGCTTCGAGGCGGGACAGCCCGAGGCAACGATCCGTCAGCCCGTCCTGGTCATAGCGCGGGTGGCGCGGGGTCAGCCGGAGCCACGCGCGGAGTTCCCGGACCACCGGCCCGGACGAGAACAGCCACCGGTCCGCCGTGGCCGCCTGGCCCCGGAGCTGCGTCGAGGAGAGTTCCACCAGCCTGCCCTCCGCGCCGGGGACGCCCGGCACCGCCCCGGGATGCCGCAGGGCCCCGCGCACGCAGCCCCGGGCCCGGACCGTCGCCCGCGTGTACGGGGTCGGATAGACCTCGGCCGCAGCGAGCAGGCGCGCGAACTGCCGCTCCCGGAGCTCTACTTCGGGACGCACGCGCAGTCCCGCGTCCGCCGCGACGATCAGGCAGGTCTCCAGGAAGGCCCCCAGCGACAGGAAGAGGTCGCGCCGGTCCGGGTCCCCCGCCGGCAGCTCCCGCGCCCGGTCCCAGCCGAGGACCACCTCGTCGGCGGCGTAGTCCACCGTCCACGGCTGGGTGTTGTGGGCGCTCGGGGCCCGGGTCCAGTCCGGCTCCAGCTCCCGGAAACGCTCGGTCCAGGCGGTCACCGGGTCCCGCCGAAGTAGTGCTTCACCGGGCGGGGTTCCGTCTCCGCCGCCAGCGGTGCCCAGGTCCCGACGTGCCCGAGCGCGCCGTCCTCCGCCCGCCACCGGCCGTTGGTGTAGCCCTCTTCCTCCGCGGTGTAGATGCGGATCCAGCCCGCCGTCGCCTTCTTCCGGCCCGTGTCCGTCAGCCAGCAGACCAGCTCGGCGTGCTCGCGGCTGCGGGCGAACTTGAGCAGCTCCTCGCGGTCGGTGAAGAAGGCGATCGTGCCCAGCGTCAACGGGGCCCGGTAGTAGACCCTGTGCCAGACGTAGCCGCGCATCCGGCGCATCTGACGGACCATCCGGAACCAGCGCGGGCCCAGGGTCAGCACCGCGAGCGGGCTCGCGTAGCGCGTCGCCCCGACGAACATCGCGCCCGCCGGGCCCGGCGGCGGGGTGAGGCTGAAATCCCTGCTGCGCATGGGCGTCAGTCCTTCTGCAGATAGGTGTTCTTGATCCGGGCGCCACCGTGCGCGAAGGGCCCGGCGCCGTGGTCGTGCACCTCGACCCGGAGCTCGCCGGCGCCCGGGTCCTCGGCCAGCGACTGCGCGAAGTCCCGGCTGCTCTGCGCCAGATGGCGCAGCACGCCGTCGCGACAGACCGCGGCCAGCCGGTCGCGCTCCTCGTCGGACAGGGACGCTCCCTCGCGCAGTTGGAGATGGACGACGGGACGCACCTCGAGGTCCGCCGACTCGGCGAGGGCCAGCCGGAAGCCCTCCAGCGAGTCCGCGAACGGGTTGTCCTGGTAGAGCCCGTACTCGACGTCCTGCGGGTAGAGGTTGGCGCCCATGTAGGAGACGGTCGAGTCGGCCCGTCCGAACAGGAACAGCAGGGGCAGCTGCATCCGCTCGCGGTTCTGCACCTGCCGCGCCCGGTCCAGCAGCCCGGGCCGCGCGGCGGCCAGTCGCTCCAGCCGCGCCCAGGCGTCGGGGAAGTCCATCAGCGCGGCCTCGTCCCCGATGTTGTAGCGCAGCTTGGGAGCGAGCACAGCGGTCGAGTTGATGGTGCAGAGCAGCTCCCGGGTGTCCGGCAGCGTCTCCAGGTACGTCTCCAGCGGGTTGAACTGGAAGACCATCGGCAGCCGCTGCTCGCCCTCCCCCAGAAAGACCGCACGGACCTCCGGGTCCGCGCGCATCAGGCGGCGCAGCCAGACGGTGAACGTGGTCTCCCCGCCCATCCCGATCGTGAGGTCCGAAGCCCCGTAGCCCGAGCGGACCTTGGAGAACACGTCCCCGACGTAGTCGCGCAGCGCCTCGGTCATGCCCTCACCGCCGACCATGGCCGCCATCCGGTACCCCCGGAACCACGGTTCGTGGACCAGCCGGTCGCGCAGGTGCTTGAGGAACGGCGGGTAGGCGGTGACCAGGTAGTCGTAGCGCGGACCGAAGTGCCGCAGCGTGTCGACGATCTTCTCCAGGTCGGGACCGGTGTTCTTGACGGTGGCGATCCGGGCCATGGCGATCCCGGTGTTGGTGCCGGTCGCCCAGGCGCCCATCGAGTAGGCGTTGACCACGAACAGCCGCCGGGAGGGGAAGACCAGCGACGTGTACCCGGCGACATTGCGGTGGACGGTGTCCAGCTCCCGCTTGCCGCGCACCCAGTTGTACGGAGTCCCGCTGCTGCCGGAGGACTCGTCCACCACGCTGCCCGCGATCGCGGTCCGCCCCTTCCAGCAGCGGTCCTCCTCCGGGTACTCCTTGACATAGCCGAGCTTGTCGGTGGGCGGATAGGAAGCGAGCCGGAACCACTGGAAGCGCCAGCCGTTCCGGAACAGGTGGACGCGGTAGGCCGGCACGTCCAACGCGGCGAACTGGCACGTCATCCACGCGTGCAGGGCGGCGAAGCCGCCCATCCACGGGCGGTAGTTCCGCGCCATCCACCGCCAGACCGCCGGGTGGCAGCGGTAGACCCGGTACGTCGCGGTCAGCGCGGGCGCCGCGACCCGCAGCGCGCGCTGCCGCGCCCGAGCCGCGAACCCGGGCTTCCCCGGAACGGGATGCACAGTCATGCCCCCAGGGTGGGACGGCAGCTGACAGCCCGTCATGAGTCCGGATACTCAACTTGCACCACCGCTCTGGCGGCGCAGCCGCCCGTCAGGGGCGCTGGGAAACTGCGCGAGCGACCCACCAGCCGGGGAGGTCCGTCCCGCACATGGGGTCGGACCTCCCCGGGTGGTGGGTTGCTCGCGCAGTCCTCCCCCAGCCTCCGGCCGGGGGTATCCCCAGCGCCCCTGAAGGGAGTTGCGACGGAAGGTCAGACGAGAACCGCTTCCTCCGTCTCGGCAGCGACGCCCGCCGCCGCTCCGGTCTCCGCGTGCTGCACGGCGCGCCGGGGCAGCAGGGCCATGACCGGCACCAGCGGCACCAGCGCTCCCGTCAGCCACCACAGGGTGTGGGCGAAGGCGCCCACCAGCGTGGAGCCGGTGAAGACCACCGACACCAGTGCCAGTCCGAACGCGTTCCCCAACTGCATCGTGGTGTTGATCAGCCCCGACGCCGAGCCCGCGTGCCGTGTCGGGACGCCGCTCAGCACCGCGTCGGTCAGCGGGGCGAAGACCAGGCCCATGCCCGCGCCGAGGACCGCCAGCGGGGCGATCATCTGCCAGCTGTGGATGCCCGTGCCGTAGCGCAGCGCCTCCGCCAGGTAGAGCACCGCGCCCAGGGCCATCACCACCGCGCCCGCCTGCAGCGTGCGCCGGCCGAACCTCGGGACGAGGAACTGCACCGACATGCCCGCCGCCGCGCTGCACGCCACCGAGAACGGAAGGCCCGTCAGGCCGGCGTGCAGCGGGGTCCAGCCGAGTCCGAACTGCAGGTAGAGCGTCCAGGTCAGGAAGAAGATCCCGGTGATCACACCGAAGGTGAGCTGCACCGCGATGCCCGCCGCGAAGCTGCGGACCCGGAACAGGCTCAGCTCCACCAGCGGTGAGCCGTCACGGGCGGTCTTCACCCGCTCCCAGCGCAGGAAGCCGGCCAGCACCGCCGTCCCCGCGGCCACCATGCCCCAGCCCCACAGCGGCCAGCCGTTCTCCTTGCCCTGAACCAGCGGGAACAGCACCAGGAACAGGCCGATCGAGGCCAGCGCCACGCCCAGCAGGTCCAGCCGCAGCGCCTGCGGCGCCTTGGACTCGGTGATCCAGGCCCGGCCCAGCACCACTGCCGCCAGGCCGACAGGCAGGTTGATCAGGAAGATCGGCCGCCACTCCAGGCCGAAGAGGTTCCACTGCGTCAGCAGCGCGCCCAGCAGCGGGCCGGTCACCGCGCCCAGGCCGATCATCGCCCCGAAGAGGCCGAAGACCTTGCCGCGCTCCTCCGCGTCGAAGGTCGCGTGGATGATGGCCAGCACCTGAGGCACCATCAGCGCCGCCGCGCCGCCCTGCAGCAGCCGGGTGGCGACGAGCATCTCCGGGTTCACCGCGAAGCCGCACAGCGCCGAGGCGAGCGTGAAGCCGGCGGCGCCGAGCAGGAAGACCCGCTTGCGGCCGTGGATGTCGCCCAGCCGTCCGCCGGTGATCAGACCGATGGCGAACGCCAGGGCATAACCCGCTGTGATCCATTGGATCGAGCTGAATCCCGCGTGCAGGTCCCGCTGCAGGCTCGGGATCGCGATGTTGACGATGGTGGCGTCCACCAGGTCCATGAAGCTGGCGGTCATCACGACCGCCAGGGCCAGCCAGCGCTTCTGCATGTGCCTCTCCCGTCCTCTTCCGTCTCGGTCTCCGACGTTAGGAGGGCAGTAGGACAGATCATGTCCTAGTTCTCCGGCATTCTGTCTTCCATGACGACGGACACCCCGGCACGGCTGCTCCAGCTGCTCTCCCTGCTGCAGACCCCGCGCGAGTGGCCCGGCAGCGAACTCGCCGAACGGCTCGGCGTCTCCGGGCGCACGGTCCGCCGCGACATCGAGCGGCTGCGGGAGCTGGGCTACCCGGTCGAGGCCACGATGGGTGCGGTCGGCGGCTACCGGCTGGTCGCCGGGAAGGCGCTGCCGCCGCTGCTGTTGGACGACGAGGAGGCGGTCGCCATCGCGGTGGGCCTGCGCGCGGCGGCCGGCAGTGCGGTCGGCGGCATCGAGGAGGCCTCGTTGCGGGCGCTGACCAAGCTGGAGCAGGTGCTGCCGTCCCGACTCCGGTACCGGGTCGGGGCGTTGGGCTCGGCGGTGGAGACGCTGACGGGCGGCGGACCGCAGGTCGATCCGGGGACGCTCACGGTCATCGCCGGGGCCGTCGCCAACCACGAGCGGCTCCGCTTCGGCTACCAGGCCTGGGACGCCGCGGAGTCGCGCCGCCATGTCGAGCCGCAGCGGCTGGTGGCCACCGGACGCCGCTGGTACCTGGTGGCCTGGGACCTGGACCGGGACGACTGGCGGCTGTTCCGGGTGGACCGGGTGACGGACCCTCAGGCGACCGGCGGACGCGCCACGGCCCGGGTGCTCCCCGCCGAGGACTCCGCGGCCTTCGTCCGCGACAAGCTGCGCGGCCTGTCCCCGACCGTCGCCACGGACGTGACCCTGCATGCCCCAGCGGACGAGCTGCGCCGGAGACTGGGCGCTGCGGCAGCGCACCTCGAGCCGGTGGACGAGGGGTCCTGCCGCCTGCGGATCGAGTCCGACAACCTGGACTGGGCGGCGGTCCGACTGCTCACGCTGGGCTGCGACTTCGAGGTCCACGGCCCGCCGGCCCTGGTCGACCGGGTGCGCGCCCTCGGCGAAAGGGCGCGCCGCGCCACGGCCTGAGCCCCTATGCTGCACGTCGCTCGACCGCACGTACGTACCACGTCTCACGGGGGACCGACCGACCATGCCTGTCACGCGCCGCGCCCTGCTGTCCGCCGTCCTCACCGGCGCCGGGCTCCTCGCCCTGGCCGGCTGCGCCGCGGACACCACGGATCCGTCCTTCACGGACGCCGGCTACGGCGATGACGGCGGCGCCCCCGCCACCCCTCCGACCCCGACGTGTCGCCCCGTCGACTCCCCGACGCCGAGCGCCACTTCGGGCCCCAGCCCGAGCCCCGGCGCCTCCGCGAGCACGACCGCCTCACCCCTGCCGGTCTGCCGACCCACCCCGACACCGACCCGGACCCGACGGAGAACCGTGTTCCCGGCCCCGGCCCCGGTGCGGCCCCCCCGCCGAAGCGGCACCGGCGGCACCACAGGAGGCAGCAGCACGGGCGGCGGCTCGACGACGCGAAGGCGCAGGCGCTGACCCGGCCCTGTCGGGGCGTCAGCTGCCCAGCGTCGCGACCATCACGGCCTTGATGGTGTGCAGGCGGTTCTCGGCCTGGTCGAAGACGATGGAGTGCCTGGACTCGAAAACCTCGTCGGTGACTTCCAGTTCCGTCATGCCCGTGGTGGCGTGGAGCTGGCGGGCGACCTCGGTGCCGAGGTCGTGGAAGGCCGGGAGGCAGTGGAGGAACTTGACGTCCGGGTTGCCGGTGGCGCGGATCGTGTCCATGGAGATCTGGTACGGCGTCAGCAGCTTGATGCGCTCGGCCCAGACCTCCTTGGGCTCGCCCATGGAGACCCAGACGTCGGTGTAGAGGAAGTCCGCGCCGGCCACGCCGCCGTCCGCGTCCTCGGTGAGGGTGATCCGGGCGCCGCTCTCGGCGGCCAGGGCCTGGGCGGCGGCACGGACCTCCTCCGTCGGCCACAGCTCCCGGGGGGCGACGATGCGGATGTCGATGCCCAGCAGGGCGCCGGTGACCAGCAGGGAGTTGCCCATGTTGTTGCGGGCGTCGCCGAGGTAGGCGAGGGCGATCTCGCGCAGCGGCTTGCCGCTGTGCTCCTGGACCGTGAGGAAGTCGGCCAGCATCTGGGTCGGGTGCCACTCGTCGGTCAGCCCGTTCCAGACCGGGACGCCGGCGTGGGCGGCCAGCTCCTCGACGATCTCCTGGCCGTGGCCCCGGTACTCGATGCCGTCGAACATCCGGCCCAGCACCCGGGCGCTGTCCTTGACGGACTCCTTGCTGCCGAGGTGCGAGCCCGCCGGGTCCAGGTAGACGGTGCGCGCGCCCTGGTCGGCCGCGGCGACCTCGAAGGCGCAGCGGGTGCGGGTGGAGTTCTTCTCGAAGAGGAGCGCGATGTTCTTGCCCGCCAGCCGCGGCTGCTCGGTTCCCGCGTACTTCGCCGCCTTCAGCTGGGCGGAGAGCTCCAGCAGGAAGCGGAACTCCTCGGCCGTGAAGTCCAGCTCCTTCAGGAAGCTGCGGTTGCGCAGGTTGTAGGGCATGACTCCGCTCCTCTCCTCTTCATAGTGACTATGCAGAAGCTAGCATGACTATGCAGAGAGCGGGAGTCGCATCTCGATTTCGTCGGTCCCGGGCAGCAGGGCGTACGGCGACCGCCGGCCGGTGGGCACGAAGCCGCGGCGGGCGTACGCCGCGATGGCCCGTGCGTTGGACTCGTGCACCTCCAGCAGCATGGCCCGCATGCCCGGCTGCTCCGTGGCCCAGGCCACGCACGCGTCCAGCAGCAGGTCGGTGACCCCGGCCGCGCGGCCGCGGTGCTCCGGCTGCACCCACACGCCCATCAGCCAGGCGAGCGTGGGGTCGTCCACGTCGAGGTCGGCCCGCATGTGACCGACCCACTGGCCGGTGGGGACGTGGACCGCCGCATAGCCGGTGTTGCCCGGCGCGGTGTTGCGCGCGGCGCGCCGCTCCCATTCCTGGACGGTGCGGTTGAGCGCGTCGTCGTAGCGCTCGCCGAAGGCGACCGGGGTGTCCTTGAGCATCCGCAGCCGGATGTCGCGGAGCAGTTCCCAGTCGCCGGGCTGGATGCGGTGGATCCGATAGTGCATCAGTGCCTTCTTGGTTCAGGGCGGTTGCGGGTGGGAGTCCCGAGGGGTCAGAGCCGCGGGTCGACAGGCTCGGACTCCAGCGCGAGGACGGCGAAGACCGCTTCGTGGACACGCCACAGCGGCTCCCCCTCCGCCAGCCGGTCCAGCGCCTCGACGCCCAGCGCGTACTCGCGCAGCGCGAGCGAGCGCTTGTGGCCGAGGGAACGGTCGCGCAGCCGGGCGAGGTGCTCCGGGCGGGTGTAGTCCGGACCGTAGATGATGCGCAGGTACTCGCGCCCGCGGACCTTGACGCCGGGCTGCACCAGCCGCCCGGACTCGGTGCGCGCCAGCGAGGCCAGCGGCTTGACCACCATGCCCTCGCCACCGCGCGCCGTCAGCTCCTCCCACCAACGGGCGGCCGCCGCACAGGACTCCGGATCCTCGGTGTCCACCAGGAGCCGGCGGGTGCTCTGCAGCAGCCCCGACCCGTCGGCCTCCACCAACCGGTCGATCCAGGCCAGGTGCCGGTCGTGCGGGCGCACGGCCAGGTTGGCGCCCTCGGCGGCGAGCACCTGGAAGGGTGCCAGCCGGATGCCGTCCAACCCGTCCACCGGCCAGCAGTAGCGGCGGTAGGCCTCGGTGAAGGCCGCGGCGTCCGCGGCCCGGCCGGCCTGTCGCTCCGTCAGCTCGCTGACGTCCACGCCCCGTTCGGCCGCCGCCGCGAGCGCGGCGAGGGCCGGCGGGAGGACCGCCCCCGAGGCCGCGCCGACCGCGGCGTACTGGCGGCGCAGCAGCCCCGCGGACTTGAGCGACCAGGGCAGCAGCTCGCAGTCGAGCAGCAGCCAGTCGCTGTCCAGCTCCTCGAAGAGCCCGGCCCGCTCGGCGGCGGTCCGCAGCGCGGCCAGGACGCCCTCGCGCACGGCCGCGTCGTCGAGGAAGGCGCGACCGGTACGGGTCCAGATCTCTCCGCCCGTGGGCACGCCGAAGCGCTTCTCGACCGCGGCCTCGTCCCGGGCGACCAGGACCACGGCCCGCGAGCCCATGTGCTTCTCCTCGCAGACCACCTCGCGCACCCCGTCCGCGCGGTAGGCGGCGAAGGCCTCGTCCGGGTACTCGAGGTAGCCCTCGCGCTGTGAGGTGGCGACCGGGGACATGGTCGGCGGCAGGTACGGCAACAGCCGCGGGTCGACGGCGAAGCGGCTCATCACCTCCAGCGCCGCCGCGGCGTTCTCCTCGCGCACGGCGATGCGTCCGGCGTTGCGGGTCTCCACGATCCGCTTGCCGGCCACGTCGGTCAGCGCGAGCGGCCGGCCCTCGCGCCCGCCGGGCGCGTCGGTGGCCAGCGGGCGCACCGGCTCGTACCACTGCTGCTCGGCCTCGACCCGGACCAGCTCGCGCTCCGGGTAGCGCAGCGCGGTCATCGCCCCGCCGAAGACGCATCCGGTGTCCAGGCAGATGGTGTTGTTCAGGAAGGACGCGACGGGGGTCGGCGTGTGGCCGTAGACGACCAGCGCCCGACCCCGGTACTCCTCCGCCCAGGGGTAGCGGACCGGCAGCCCGTACTCGTCGGTCTCCCCGGTCGTGTCGCCGTAGAGCGCGAACGAGCGGACCCGGCCGGAGGTGCGGCCGTGGTACTTCTCCGGCAGGCCGGCGTGGCAGACCACCAGCTTGCCGTCGTCGAGCAGGTAGTGGCTGACCAGGCCCTCGATGAAGTCGCGGACCTGCCGCACGAACTCCGGCGGCTCCGCCGCCAGCTGCTCCAGCGACTCGGCGAGGCCGTGACTGACCGTCACCTTCCGCCCCGCCAGGGCGCGTCCGAGCTTGTTCTCGTGGTTGCCGGGGACGCAGAGGGCGTGCCCGGCGGCGACCATGCCCATCACCAGGCGCAGCACGCCCGGCGTGTCCGGGCCGCGGTCGACCAGGTCGCCGACGAAGACGGCGGTGCGGCCGTCCGGGTGCGCGGCGTCCACGGCCCGGCCGTCGGCGTCCCGGGTGACGGTGTAGCCCAGGGTCTCCAGCAGCGTGACCAGCTCGGCACGGCAGCCGTGGACGTCGCCGACGATGTCGAAGGGCCCGGTGAGGTGCCGCAGGTCGTTGTAGCGCTTCTCGGTGACGATCTCGGCGGCGTCCACCTCGGCCTCGGTCCGCAGCACGTGCACCTTGCGGAAGCCCTCGCGCTCCAGGTTCCGGATGCTGCGGCGCAGTTCGCGCTGCTGGCGCTGGAGGACGTGCGGCGGGAAGTCCCGGCGGTCGGGCTTGAGCGCGTTGCGCGCGGCGCAGACGGCGGGCGGCAGGTCGAGCACGACGGCGACCGGCAGCACGTCGTGCTCCCGTGCCAGCTGCACCAGTTGGCGGCGGGCCTCCTGCTGGACGTTGGTGGCGTCCACCACGGTGAGCCTGCCGGCTGCCAGGCGCTTGCCGGCGATGTAGTGGAGCAGGTCGAAGGCGTCGGGGGTGGCGGACTGGTCGTTGGGGTCGTCGCTGACCAGGCCGCGGCAGGCGTCGGAGGAGACGACCTGGGTGGGCAGGAAGTGCTTGGCCGCGAAGGTGGACTTGCCCGAACCGGTGGTGCCGACGAGCACGACCAGGGACAGGTCGGGCACGGCCAGGGTCCGGGCGGGGGTGCGGTCGTCGCCGCTCATCGGGCGTCAGCCTCCTGCTCCTGCTTGGTCTCCTGCTTGGTGAACACTGCCATCTGGGTGGGCGCCCCCACCTCGGGGTCCTCCGGGCCGACGGGCGCGAAGGCGACGGTGTAGCCGTAGTTCTCGGCCGCCTGCGCCGCCCAGTCGCGGAACTCGGCCCGGGTCCACTCGAACCGGTGGTCCGCGTGCCGGACCTGACCGGCGGGCAGCCACTCCCAGCGCACGTTGTACTCGACGTTGGGCGTCGTCACGACGACGGTGCGGGGCTGGGCCGCCCCAAGGACGGCGTACTCGAGCGCCGGCAGCCGGGGCGGGTCCACGTGCTCGACCACCTCGGAGAGGACGGCCGCGTCGTAGCCCTTGAGTCGGTCGTCGGTGTAGGTGAGCGCGCCCTGCAGCAGCTTCACCCGGGCGGCCTGACGCTCCGTCATCCGGTCCAGGCGCAGCCGCCGCTTGGCGACCATCAGCGCCCGGGCCGACACCTCGACTCCGGTGACCTGGGTGAAGGCCGGGTCCTTCAGCAACTCGGCGATCAGGCTGCCCTCGCCGCAGCCCAGGTCCAGCACGCGGGCGGCACCGGCCGCGCGCAGCGCGGCCGCGATCGCCTCCCGCCGCTGCACGGCGAGCGGCACGGCCTTGGCCTCGGTCTCCTTGGCCACCGCCTCCTCGACCTCCGCCTCCTTGACCTCCGCTCCGGCCCCAGCCGCGGCCTCGAAGTCGGGCTCCTGCTGCTCAGGGGCGGTGTCCTGCGGGACGGCGTTGTCGAGTTCCTCGACCTCGACGTCGTCCGTCTCGGCCAGCCGGGCGAGCTCCAACTGACGCATGGCCTCGCGCGCCAGGGACCAGCGGCGGGACAGGTAGCGGCGGGTGATCAGGGCGTGCTCGGGGTGGGTGGCGAGCCAGCCCGCGCCGCGCTGGAGCAGCTTGTCCACCTCGTCCGGCGCTACCCAGTAGTGCTTGGCGTCGTCGAGCACCGGCAGCAGGACGTACAGCTGGCTCAGCGCATCGCCCAGTCGCTGACGGCCCGTCAGGCGCAGCCGGACGTAGTGCGAGTCGCCCCACTGCGGAAAGGCCGCGTCGAGCGGGATCGGCTCCGCCTCGACATCCCAGCCGAGCGGCTCGAACAGCCGTCGGACCAGCCCCGGCCCGTCGCCGTCCGCGCCGGACTTGGCGGGCAGCGTGGGAATCTCGATCGCCAGCGGGATCGGCGTGGCAGCCAGCTCCGGGCGCGCGTCGCAGCGCCCCTTCAACGCGCTCTTGAAGACGCCCGCGAGCGCCACGGCGAGCAGTGAGGACGCGGCGTACGGACGGTCGTTGACGTACTGCGCCAGCGCGTAGTCCGGGGCGCCGCCCCGGCCCTTGCCCCGGCCCCGGCGGACCAGTCCGACCGGGTCCACCTCCAACAGCAGCGCCGCAGTGCACCGTTCGGGATCCGCCTCGGGATAGAAGACGTGCGCGGTGCCGTGCGCGGTGCTGAAGGCCTGCGCCTTGTCGGGGTGCTTGTGCAGCAGGAAGCCGAGGTCGGTCGCGGGCCACTGGTCGGTGCCGGTGGTGGTGACAGTCAGGAACACCCGGCGAGTATCACCTGGGCTGCGGCTTCCCCGCCCCCGATTTTGCCTCGGCCGGTACCTGTTCCCGCCGGTCGGCGGGGCCCGGTCAGCGGGGGCCGGTCGGCAGGGTCCGTGGAGGCGGGATCGGTCGGGGGGCCGGTCAGCGGGGGTCCGTGGAGGCGGGATCGGTCGGCGGCCAGCCGGGACAGCGGCAACGCCTCGGCGAAGCGGCTGTCGATCAGGTCCTGGGCACGATGGACGGTGTCGTCCAGGTGCGAGCGGTACCGCAGCATCGCGCTGGCCTGCGGCTCGTCCCCGTTGCGGCGGGCGTAGACCACCATCTGCCGAGCCACCTGGGCGGCGAGCGCCGGACCGTGACGCACCGCCAGCAGGTGCAGGGCCAGGTCGATGCCGCTGGCGATGCCAGCGGAGGTGACCACCCGGTTGTCCGTGGTCCACAGCACGTCCCGGACGACGACCGCGCGGGGGTGACGCAGCGCCAGCTCCTCCTGGAGGTCGTGGTGGGTGGTGCAGCGACGCCCGTCCAGCAGCCCGGCCGCGCCGAGGGCCTCCGCCCCGGCGCAGACGCTGGCCACGGTGCCGCCCGCGGCATGGTGGGCGCGGAGCCGGTCGGCGAGCTCCTGGGACAGTCCAGGCCCGCCGCGCAGGGTGAGCGCCCGCCAGCCGGGCACCACGACCAGGTCCTGCGCGGACAGCTCGGGCCACGCGGTCTCCGCCGTCACCGGCAGCCCCTGTGCGGTGGTCACCTGGGGCTGCTCGGCGACGTAGCGCAGGCGGTAGTGCTGTCCGAAGTCCGTGGCGGCGAAGAAGACCTGGGCGGGGCCGCCGAGGTCGAGCAGGTGGACTCCGGGCAGCAGGACGAAGACGACGGTGGTCACGCCGCCGATGCTGCCACGTCGGCCTCGTGCTCCGCCTCGAGCTCGGCCACGGTCGCGATGCGGGCGAAGCGGTCGCGCAGGACAGCCTCGGTGCGCTCGGTGATCGCCTCGGCGGACAGCTCGCCGATCGGGTCGGTGGCGGTCGCCTCCGTGACGAAGATCGCGGAGTAGCCCAGGTCGCTGCCGACACGGGTGGTGGTCTCGACGCACTGCTCGGTCCGGATGCCGCAGAGGACGAGCTCGCGGACGCCGCGCTCGGTGAGGAGTTGCTGGAGGTTGGTGGTCGTGAACGCGTTGTGGCTGGTCTTGTAGAGGATGGGCTCGCCGTCCAGCGGCTGGTCGAGTTCGGCGAAGAGGGCGACGTGGCCGTTGGCCGGGTCGAAGACCGTACCGGTGCCGGGCTCGGTGTGCAGCACCCAGACCACGAGGTCTCCCCGGGAGCGGGCAAGGGCGACCAGCCGGGTTCACCGGCTCCGCGATCTTCGGGTTGTTGGTCGTCGCCCACTGGGCGGGACGCTGACGGAAGGACTCCTGGACATCGACGACGATCAGTGCTCGATTCATGACACCTAGTTTGACCTGGCGAGTTGACCCTTCATCAGGCTTGATCACGTCCCGCGCCGGACCGATCCGGTCACTCCGGTGCGTCCCGGCCCGAGACCCTGGTCGAGCCCGGGCCCGGGGCAGGGCCGGGACCCGAGAGGGGCCCGGACCGCGGCCCGGCGCGCGGCCCGAGCCGTCCGAACGGCGGGCGGTTCGGCAGCGGGGCGGGCGATTGGTTAGGTTTCTGGCGTGACTACTGCGAACTCCGCCACCGAGACCACCCCTGCGGGCGGCGCCGTCGGCGTCGGCCTGGCCACCATCGCCGATGACGGGACCGTGCTGGACACGTGGTTCCCCGCGCCCGAGCTCGTCGCCGAGCCGGGACCGGCCGGGACCTCCCGGCTGACCGCGGAGGAGGCCGCCGCCGCCCTCGGCGACGCCGTGGCCGGCGCACTGCGCAGCGACGCCCGCCGGGGCGTCGAGGTGGGCGCCGTCCGCACCGTGATCGCCTCCCTGGAGGAGAAGCCGGCCGACACCCACGACGTGTACCTGCGTCTGCACCTGCTCAGCCATCGGCTGGTCAAGCCGCACGGCCAGAACCTCGACGGCATCTTCGGCCTGCTGGCCAACGTCGCCTGGACCAGCATCGGCCCGACCCCGGTGGACCGCGTCGAGGCCGCCCGCCTCGCCGTGCGCGCGGAGGGCGGCCAGCTGGCCGTCTTCGGCATCGACAAGTTCCCGCGGATGACGGACTACGTGGCTCCCAAGGGCGTGCGTATCGCCCACGCCGACCGGGTACGCCTGGGCGCGCACCTGGCCGAGGGCACCACCGTCATGCACGAGGGCTTCGTCAACTTCAACGCGGGCACGCTGGGCACCTCCATGGTCGAGGGTCGTATCTCGGCGGGTGTCCTGGTCGGGGACCACAGCGACATCGGCGGCGGCGCGTCGATCATGGGCACCCTCTCCGGCGGCGGCAAGCAGGTCGTCTCGGTGGGACAGCGCTGCCTGCTCGGCGCCAACGCGGGCATCGGCATCTCGCTCGGCGACGACTGCGTGGTCGAGTCCGGCCTGTACGTCACGGCCGGCACCCGGGTCACCACTCCGGACGGCGCCGTCGCCAAGGCCGTCGAGCTGTCCGGTCAGAGCAACCTGCTGTTCCGGCGCAACTCGCAGACCGGAGCGGTCGAGGTCATCGCTCGCTCCGGCTCCTGGGGCGGCCTCAACGCCGACCTGCACGCGCACAACTGACGGCCGGTCACGTCGTCGGCAGCGGCGGTCGCCCCTGGTCAACAGCGGCGANGCCGCTCCCCCGGCGGCGTGAACGACTCGCCCCGATGGGGTGATCACCGGTGACCGCCGAACCGGAGGGCGCGTTGGGCGCTGGGGACCGGTCAAGCCCGACCGGGCCTGTCCGCCCCGCCCCGAAGGGTCACGCAGCATGTCCGAGGCACCGCTCGCGCCCGAGAGCCCGCAGCACCTGTTGGCGCAGATGGAGCAGCTGCTCGCCGCCCTCAACGCCGACCTGACCCAGCTGGACGCCGACCTCCAGGCCCCCCTGACCGGCCATGCGACAGGTATCGAGGACGCCCCGGTCAGCCCCCTCAACCCGGAGGCGGATCGAGGGTGACGGAAGCGGTCGCGACCACGGCGGCCCGGTAGTCCTCCTCGGTCTCCCGTGCCCGCTCCGGATCGGCCTCCTCGCCGGTCGCCCGCAGCAACTCGGTGAGCAGGTCCCGGCATTCGGCCGCGGCGTCGACGGAATCGATGCAGCGCCAGTACAGACTCTGCTCGTCCGCCCCACAGGCCAGCACGATCAGCGCCTCGGCGCTCTCGTTCACCAGCGTCCGCAACTCCCGGAGCACGGGCCCCGGTTCACCGAGCTCGGTGAGTCTGGAGGACCGGCCGAAGGGTTCCTCCTCGGGTTCGTCGGGCGGACGCTGGACCAGCTCCGCCATGTGCAGCCCCGCGTCCACGAGCGCCCGCGCGATCTCCGCGGGCCCACAGCCGGCCCCGACCAGCGCCTGCGCGCTGAACCGCTGGGCCGCGGCCTGCGCGACGGCAGCGGTGAGCACCCCCGCTTGCCAGGCTTCGCCCAGGACGTGGGGCACGCTCCGCGCCTCAGCAAGGCCGTGACGAGTGGCCCTGACCAGTCGGATCGCTTCCATATCGGTGGCTCCTTCCGTTCGCCGTGGTCCCAGGTTCGCCGGAAGGAAGGACGAATACGGCAACGCCCCTGAAGCTGTGGATAACTGACGCCCTGTGGACCCGTCAGGGGCGCGAGGAACTGCGCGACCAGCCACCACTCACGAAGGTCCGACCGTGAGCGCGGGACGGACCTCCCCGAGTGGTGGGCTGGTCGCGCAGTTCCCCGCGCCCCTGACGGTCCCGACGCCCCTGGCGATCCCGGCGCCCCTGACGGGGCGGCCCCACTGCCGAGGAGCGGGGGCGGCTACGGGCGCGGAAAGCGGAGCTCGTTGCGGTCGATCTTGCTCGACAGCGCCCGCAGGGGGTCCACCCCTACCGCCAGGCAGAACTGGAGCAGGTAGGCCAGCACGTCCGCGACCTCGTCCTCGACGCGGTGGGCGCGGTCCGGGTCGTCCATGACCGCCGCGGCCTGCTCGGGGGTGAGCCACTGGAAGATCTCCAGCAGTTCGGCCGCCTCCACGCTCAGCGCCGCGGCCAGGTTCTTCGGGTTGTGGAACGGCCGCCAGTCCCGCGCGGCGGCGAACTCCTCCAGTCGGGCCTGCAGTTGGGCCACGGTCAGCTCACTCACACGTCCCGCCTCTCGAAGGCGCTCAGGCGCACCGAGCCCGTCACCCGCATGCGCTCCGGCAGGGCCTCGATCCGCCGCGCCAGCGCGTCCGGGTCCGTGTGCCAGGCGCTCGGCCCCATGCCGACCACCGTGCGGACCTCCGCGTGGGTCAGCTCCATGCTGAACTCCAGCTCCTCCGAACCGGCCGCCGTCAGATGCGGTTCCAGCGTCGCGGCCAGCCGCTCCTCCTTGCGGGAGTCCACCCCCAGCAGGCCCAACTCCACTACCAGCTCCGCCAGATGGCGCGGCGTCGGCGAGACCACCAGCAGCCTTCCGCCCGGTCGAAGCACCCGGCGCATCTCCGGGCCGTTGCGGGGCGCGAAGACGTTGAGCAGCACGTCCGCAGCCCCGTCCCGCACCGGCAGCGGCCGCCACGCGTCGCACACCACCGCGCCCAGCCCGGGATGCGCCCGGGCTGCCCTGCGCAGTGCGAACTTGGAGATGTCCAGCGCCAGTCCCACCAGTTGCGGGCGTTCGTCCAGCACCCACGCGGCGTACCAGCCGGTGCCGGCACCCACGTCCACCAGCGTCCGAGCATCCAGGGGCACCGACGAGCTGATCAGCTCCGCGATCGGGACGTAGTGGCCCGCCCTGAGGAAGTCCGCCCGGGCCGCCACCATCTCGGCCGTGTCCGCGGTGCCGGTGTGCGCGCCGGGAGCGAGCAGCGAGACGTAGCCCTGTCGGGCGAGGTCGAAGGAGTGCCCGGCCGGGCAGCGCAGCGCGGAACTCCCGTGCCGGGTCGGCTCCTCGGTCAGCTCCTGGCCGCAGAGGGGGCAGCGCAGCAGGACGACGCAGTCGTGCAGCATGGGGCGGTTCAGTCCTCGTCCTCGTCGGGGTCCTCGTCCTCCCCCTCCTCGGCCTCGGCCTCGGTCGGGGCCTGGTCCACGACCCACGCGGACAGGCGCTCGGAGACCGCGTCCACCCCCAGTCGGCCCTCCCGCACACCGCGCGCCAGGCTGCGCATCTCGCGGGTGGTGACGGCCACCGTCGCCCCGCCCGCGATCAGGTACGCGAAGGCGACCGCGGTGGCGAACAGTTCGTTGTTGCGCTCCAGCGCGGGCACCCGGATCAGCTGGTGCAGCAGCGCCGCCGCGCGGTCCTCGGGCTCCGGGTAGACCAGCACGTCGAAGATCTCGGCCTGATGCCGGGTCACCGCGGCGACCAGCGAGCCGTAGTCGATGACCCGGGGGTCGCCAGGTGTGTACTGCTCGGCGACCATCAACAGCCAGGAAAGGTCGATCTCGACGTTCAACGCCGGCTACCCGTACCCTCCCGCTCGCCGAACTCGGACAGGAATACCGACTCGTACTCCTTCATGAACTGGGCGGCCGCGTCCACGAAGGCCCGGCCTGTCTCGCCCATGTCCTGCTGGACCAGCTTCTCGATGTACTGGTTCATGCTGATCCCCTCCTGTTCCGCCCGCGCCCGCGCGATCTCCGCCGTCGTGGCGTCGACGCGCACATTGAGTTGCTTCTTTGCCATGCCATCGACGCTAGCGCGATTCTGCTAGCGGGGAAAGTGGTGCTATTCGGCCACCGTGCCGTCGGCGGGTTCGAGGATGGCCACGCACTCGAAGTGGTGGGTCATCGGGAACAGGTCGAAGGCCCGCAGGCTGACCGGGCGGTACCCGTTCTCGCGGAAGAAGGCCAGGTCACGGGCGAGGGCGGCGGGGTCGCAGGCGACGTAGGCGATGCGGCGGGCGTGCAGCCCGGCCAGGTGGCGCACGGTGGCCCGGCCCGCGCCGGCCCGCGGCGGGTCGAGCACGATGAGGTCGGTCTCGGTGATCCCGGTGCGCGGCAGCAGCGTCTCCACCTTGTCGCACTCGATGACCACGCGCTTCTCACCGATCAGGTCGGCCAGATTGTGCCGGGCGTCGGCGACGGCCTGCTTGCCGGATTCGATGCCCAGCACCGCGCCGTCCTCGCCGACCGCCTCCGCCAACGCGCCTGCGAACAGGCCGACGCCGCAGTACAGGTCCAGGGCGTTCTCGCCCCAACGGGGCTGAAGGCCCGTCAGCACGGCGTCCACCAGCGTGTCGGCCGCGGCGGGGTGGATCTGCCAGAAGCCGCCGTTGGACACCCGCCAGGTGCGGTTCGCCGCCCGCTCGCGGACGAAGGCGCGGCCGTGCACGCGGTGGTGGCCGCCGTGGTCGTCGATGCGCTGCACCGAGACCGGCCGGTCCAGCTCGACGATCGGCAGCCGGCCGCCCGGCACCGGCGTGAGGATCACCTGGCGGTCCGACGAACCCTGCGCGGCGATCACGTCCACCGAGGCGATCTGCGGCCACTCCCGCGCCTCGACGCCCAGCTCCTCGACGCCCTCGGCGGCGATCAGGCAGCGGTCCACCGGGACCACCTCGTGCGAGCGGTGCTTGCGCAGGCCCGCCCGGCCGGTCGCCCGGTCGACGGTGAACTGCACCCGGGTCCGCCATGCCGGCACCTGCCCGGCCGGGAGCTTGTCGCCGGGGGCCGGCTCGACGCTGCCGTCCCAGCCGGCCTGATCCGGCGTCAGACCGGCCAGCTTGCGCAGCTGTTCGGTCAGCACGGCCGCCTTGAGCTTGCGCTGGCCGCCCGGGGTGACGTGCTGCCAGTCGCAGCCGCCGCAGCGGCCCGGGCCGGAGAACGGACAGGGCGCCTCGATCCGCTCCTTGGCGGGACGCAGCACCTCGACCGCGTCCGCGCGCAGGAACCGCGAGTCGGTGCGGCCCTCGGTCACCTCCGCGACCACCAGCTCGCCCGGCAGGGCGTGCCGGACGAAGAGCACCCGGCCCTCGTGGCGGGCCACGCAGTGGCCGCCGTGGGCGACCGGGCCCACCTCGACCTCGTAGCGCTCGCCCACCAGGGAGGGAGCATCGGTGGCGGGAGCGCGGTGACGGGTGGGCACGGAGGTGTTCCTCACTGACGGTTACTGGCTGGCGGACCCCGAGCGCTCCTCGCGCCGCCCCAGATCGCCGCGGCGCACCTGGCCCGGTGCGTTCCAGCGGCGCTGCGGGGTACGCCGGCGCGTGGAGGACTCGAGCTGCCAGGGTACCGAGGTCACCATGACACCGGGTTTGAACAGCAGCCGGCCCTTGAGCCGCAGCGCGCTCTGGTTGTGCAGCACCTGCTCGTACCAGTGGCCCACGACGTACTCGGGGATGTAGACGGTCACCACGTCGCGCGGATTGCTGGAGCGAAGCCGCTTGACGTAGTCGACGACCGGGCCGGTGATCTCGCGGTAGGGCGAGTGCAGCACCTTGAGCGGGACGTCGATGCCGCGCCGCTCCCACTCCGCCTGCAGCGCCTCGGTGTCGGCCGGGTCGACGTCCACGGTGACGGCCTCGAGGGCGAAGGTGCGGGCCGACTTGGCGTAGGCGAGGGCGCGCAGGGTGGGCTTGTGCAGCTTGGAGACCAGCACCACGCCGTGGATGCGGGCGGGCAGCGCCTCCTCCTCCTGGACCGACTCCTCGTCCAGCGCCAGCTCGTCGCTGACCCGGCTGTAGTGCCGGTGGATGCCCTTCATCAGCACGAAGAAGACGACCATCAGCAGGCAGGACATCCAGGCGCCGGACATGAACTTGGTGCCCAGTACGACGATCAGCACGCAGGCGGTGCAGACCAGGCCGACGGAGTTGATGATCCGGCTGCGGATCATGTGGCGGCGCCTGGCCGGGTCGGTCTCGGTCTTCAGCAGCCGGGTCCAGTGCCGGATCATGCCGGTCTGGCTCATGTTGAAGGAGACGAAGACGCCGATGATGTAGAGCTGGATCAGCCGGTTCGGGTCGGCGTTGTAGCCGATGATGAACACGATCGCGACGGTGGCCAGCAGGATGATGCCGTTGGAGAAGGCCAGCCGGTCGCCGCGGGTGTGCAGCTGACGCGGGAGGTAGCGGTCCTGGGCGAGGATCGAGCCGAGCACCGGGAAGCCGTTGAAGGCGGTGTTGGCGGCCAGCACCAGGATCAGACCGGTGACGGCGGCGATGAAGTAGAAGCCCGGCGTGAAGTTCGAGAACACGGCCTCGGAGATCTGCGCGAGAGCGGTCTTCTGGTGGTAGTTCGCCGGCGCGCCGATCAACTGGCTCGTGTCCTCGGACATCCGAAGACCCGTCATGTTGCCCATCCAGATGATGCCGATCAGCATCGTGACCGCGATCAGCGCCATCATCAGCAGCGTGGTCGCCGCGTTCTTGCTCTTGGGCTTGCGGAAGGCGGGGACGCCGTTGCTGATGGCCTCGACGCCGGTCAGTGCGGCACAACCGGAGGAGAAGGTCTTCAGCAGCAGGAAGACCATGGCCAGCCCGGCCACGTTCTCGTGCCCGTGCTGCGGCACCAGGTGGAAGGCCTCGCTCTCGGCGTGCATGGTGTCGCCGAGCGCGTACTTGCGGATGGCCGCCCAGATCATCAGGCCGATGACGCCCACCATGAACGCGTAGGTGGGGATGGCGAAGGCGGTGCCCGACTCGCGCACGCCGCGCAGGTTCATCGCCATCAGCACGAGGACGAGGAGCACGGAGAGCAGGACCTCGTGCCCGTGCAGGGACGGCAGCGCCGAGACGATGTTGGCCACACCGGACGTCGTCGACACCGCCACGGTGAGCACGTAGTCCACCAGCAGCGCCGAGGCCACGGTCAGACCGGCGTTGGCGCCGAGGTTGACGGTGGCCACCTCGTAGTCGCCGCCGCCGCTCGGGTAGGCGTGCACGTTCTGCCGGTAGGACGCCACTACGACCAGCATGACCAGGGCGACGACCGCGCCGATCCACCAGGAGAAGTGGAGCGTGGCCATTCCGGCGACCGACAGCGCCAGGAAGATCTGCTCAGGGGCGTAGGCGACGGACGAGAGCGCGTCGGAGGCGAAGACCGGCAGCGCGATCCGCTTCGGCAGCAGGGTCTCCCCCAGCTTGTCGCTCTGGAGTGCGCGGCCGATCAGGATTCGTTTCGGCAGGTCTGTGAGTCTGGACACGAGAGAGGATCGTAGAGCTTTCCCGCCGATCAAAGGTGGACGGGGTGGCAAGACACGGAGTTCGCAGGTGGACGACCTGGAAGAAGACGGTGTAGCAGGGTCGCCATCGGGTAACGCAGTTGTGTCATTCGGATCGACGGATGCAACCCTGGTGCCAAGCCCCCGACAAGGGGTGTCAGTATCGAGCCCGGAGAGAACACCGGAAGGACGGTCGTGCACATCGTCATCATGGGCTGCGGCCGCGTGGGATCGACCCTCGCGCGCACCCTGGAGAAGCAGGGGCACTCGGTCGCCGTGGTCGACCAGGACCCGACGGCATTCCGCCGGCTCGGTTCGGACTTCGCGGGCAAGCGGGTCACCGGGGTCGGCTTCGACCAGGACACCCTGCGCGAGGCCGGTATCGAGGACGCCGGGGCCTTCGCCGCGGTGAGCAGCGGCGACAACTCGAACATCATCGCCGCCCGGGTCGCCCGCGAGAACTTCGGCGTCGAGAACGTCGCCGCGCGCATCTACGACCCCCGCCGGGCGGAGGTCTACCAGCGCCTGGGCATCCCCACGGTGGCCACCGTCCGCTGGACCGCGGACCAGATGCTGCGCCGGCTGCTGCCGAGCGGCGCCGAGCCCGAGTGGCAGGACCCGAGCGGCGCGGTGGTGCTCGCCGAGGTCCCGGTCGCCCCGGCGTGGATCGGCCACCGCCTGAGCAAGCTGGAGGAGGCCGCGGAGGTCCGCGTCGCCTTCGTCACCCGCCTGGGCCAGGGCACCCTGCCCACCGCCGACATGGTGCTGCAGGAGGGAGACCTCGTGCACATGATGCTGCGCACGTCGGACGTGGAGGCAGTCGAGGCCGTGTTCTCGAAGGGCCCGGAGGAGAACTGATGCGAGTCGCAATCGCCGGAGCCGGCGCGGTCGGCCGCTCGATCGCCGGGGAGCTCCTGGAGAACGGCCACGAGGTCCTGCTGGTCGACAAGAACCCGAAGGCCATCTCGGTCGAGCGGGTCCCCCAGGCGGAGTGGCTGCTGGCGGACGCCTGCGAGATCACCGCGCTGGACGAGGCGGCGCTGCAGCGCTGCAACGTGGTGATCGCGGCCACCGGTGACGACAAGGTGAACCTGGTCGTCTCGCTGCTGGCCAAGACGGAGTACGGGGTGCCCCGGGTCGTGGCCCGGGTGAACAACCCGAAGAACGAGTGGCTGTTCAACGAGGCATGGGGCGTGGACGTCGCCGTCTCGACGCCGCGCCTGATGTCCGCGCTGGTCGAGGAGGCCGTCAGCGTCGGCGACCTGGTGCGCCTGATGCGGTTCAGCCAGGGTGACGCCAACCTCGTGGAGTTGACGCTGGGTCAGGACGCCACGGCGGTCGGCACGATGGTCAAGGAGATCGCCTGGCCCGTGGACACCGCGCTGGTCACCATCATCCGCGAGGGCCGTGTCCTCGTGCCGAGCGGCAGCGACACGCTGGAGGCGGGCGACGAACTCCTGTTCGTCGCGGCGCCGGAGCGCGAATCCGAACTCGAAGAACTGCTGTCCCCCGAGAGCTAGTTGCACCCGGCAGGGGCGCGAGGAACGGCGCGACCAGCCCACCGCTCACGGAGGTCCGGCCCCATGTGCCGGTCGAACCTCCGTAAGTGGTGGGCTGGTCGCTGTGGGGGCACCTCCCGCCCGAAGGGTGGGGGCACCTCCCGCCCCTGGCGGGGGCGAGGACCGTGGGTCAGGTGCGGGCGTGGTCGCCCTGGGGCTGCGCCGGGGCGTCGTCCGGCTCCGCCGGGGGGTCCTCGACCTTGATGGGGGCGGGGGCCTTCGAGAGGATCAGCCAGGTCAGGTAGATCGCGACGAGCCACGGGGGCACGCCCAGGCCGATCTTGGCGACGCCCAGCCACGTCACCTGGTGCGCCCAGTACAGCGGGAACAGCACGGCCGCCCGCAGGGCGAACAGGGCCACCCACACCCACGTGGCCTTGGTGTACGCGGCCATCCGGCCCGGATTCCGCGTGCGCCAGGTGAAGTTCTCGCCCAGCACCGGGCCCAGCGCGACCCCGATCAGCGGCCAGCGCACGATCGCCGAGACCGCGTAGGCGACGCCCAGGCACAGGCCCCAGATCATCGAGGGCAGGTAGAAGTCCTGGGCCTTGCCCGACTTCATCGCGATGAACGCGCCGATGGCCACGCCCAGCACGCCGCCGAAGGCGTGCTTGAGCGTCTCGCGCCGCGTCAGCCGGATGACGGCCAGCAGCACGGTGACGCCCACCGCGGACCACGCGGACAGCGCGTTGCTCTTGGTGATCGTGTAGAGGACCACGAAGACCAGCCCGGGCACGGTCATGTCGACCATGCCGCGGATGCCGCCGAACGCGTCGATCAGGGAGGTGTCGACCGCGGCGGCCGCGGGCTTCTTGTGGGTGGCTGACACGCGGGACTACTCCGATCCGACGGGACGCAGCTCGTAGCGGGGGTTGAACAGGACCCGGCGGCCCCGGGCGTGGCTGATCCGGCCGTGGGCGATCAGCTTGCGGCCCGGTTCTATCCCGACGATCGAGCGGCGGCCCAGCCAGACCACGTCCAGCGAGTCGGTGCCGTCGAAGAGTTCCGCCTCCAGGGCGGGCACGCCCGCCCGCGGGCGCAGCGTGACCGCGCGCAGCGTGCCGGCGACGGTGACCTGGGAGCGGTCGGCGCAGGCGGCGATGGGCGTGGAGCCGATGCTCTCGGCGTCCTGGCGGAGCTCCTCGGCGTGCAGTTCCTCGCTGCTCGTGGACAGCCGACTGAACATGCGGCGCAGCCGCCCCTGCTGCCGGTCGCCCCGGTCGTCTCCACTCATGTCGGCAGGGTACCGCGAGAGCACCCGCGCACACCTCAGGGTTCGAAGCGGTAGCCCATGCCGGGCTCGGTGACGAAGTGGACCGGGTGGGCCGGGTCGGCCTCCAGCTTCCGCCGCAGCTGCGCCATGTAGACCCGCAGGTAGTTGGACTCCGTTCCGTAGGCCGGACCCCACACCTCCTGGAGCAGCTGCTTCTGGCTGACGAGTCGTCCGCTGTTGCGGACCAGGACCTCGAGCAGGTGCCACTCGGTCGGCGTCAGCCGCACGTCCGTGTCGCCCTTGCGGACCCGCTTGGCGGCCAGGTCCACCGAGAAGGAGGCCGTGGCGACCACGGCCGCGTCGCCGTCGGGTCCGGCCGGCGCGGCGCGGCGGACCGCCGCCCGCAGCCGGGCCAGCAGCTCGTCCATGCCGAACGGCTTGGTGACGTAGTCGTCCGCGCCGACGTCCAGGGCCTCGACCTTCTCGTCGGAGGTGTGCCGGGCGGACAGGACGATGATCGGCACCTTGGTCCAGCCGCGCAGGCCCCGGATCACCTCGGTGCCGTCCATGTCCGGCAGGCCGAGGTCGAGCAGGACCACGTCGGGGTGCCGGGCGGCAGCCAACTCCAGTGCGGTGCGGCCGTCCTGGGCCGCGTCCACCTCGTACTTGCGGGCGCGCAGGTTGATCACCAGGGCGCGGACGATCTGCGGTTCGTCGTCCACCACCAGGACGCGGGTCATGGAAGCTCGGGCCCTTCTGCGGTCGGGAGGGTGAAGACCATGGTGAGGCCGCCGCCGGGGGTGTCCTCGGCGGTGAGGGTGCCGCCCATCGCCTCGGCGAACCCGCGCGCCACGGCCAGTCCCAGGCCGACGCCCGCGCCGCGCGGCGCGTCGCCGTGGCGCTGGAAGGGCTCGAAGACCTTCTCCTTGGCGGCGTCCGGGATGCCCGGGCCGCAGTCGGCGACCCGGATCTCCAGCGAGCGGCCGAGGACGCTGGCGCTGACGGTCACCGGCCGGCTGCCCTCGTTGTACTTGACGGCGTTCTCGACGACGTTGCCGAGCGCGCGCTCGAGCAGCCCGGCGTCGGCGCGGACCATCGGCAGCGACTCCGGGATGTCCGCGCGGACCGCCCCCGGCGGGACGCCGAGCAGGGCCAGCGGGACGACCTCGTCCAGGTCCGTCTCGCGCAGCAGCGGGACGACGGCGCCGGTCTGCAGCCGGCTCATGTCGAGCAGGTTGCCGATCAGATGGTCCAGCCGGTCCGCGCCCGCCTCGATCCCGGCGAGCAGTTCCGCCTCGTCCTCGGGCTCCCACTCGACGTCCGCCGAGCGCAGCGAGCTGACCGAGGCCTTGATCGACGCGAGCGGCGTGCGCAGGTCGTGCGAGACGGCGGCAAGCAGGGCGGTGCGGATCCGGTTGCCCTCCGCGAGCCGCCGCGCCTCGGCGGCCTCCTCGGCCAGCCGGGCTCGCTCCAGCAGCACCGCGGCCTGCGCGGCGAAGGCCCCGAGCACCCGGCGGTCCCCGGCGGGCAGCACCCGGCCGCTCAGCGCGAGCGCGAGCCGGTCGCCCACCGGCACGTCCACGTCGGCGTCCTCGGGACGGAGCACCGGGTGCGGGCCGACGGCTCCGGCCACCCGCCACGGCCCGAAGTCCTCGTCGCGTTCGAGCAGCGCGACCGACTCGGTCTGGAAGGTCTCCTGGACCCGTTCCAGCAGGGCGGGCAGCCCTTCCTCGCCGCGGAGCACGGTCCCGGCCAGGAAGCTGAGCGTCTCGGCCTCGGCCCTGGCGCGTGCCGCCTCCGCGGTCTGACGGGCCGCCAGATCCACGACGTAGGCGACGGCCAGGGCGACCGCGATGAAGACGCCCATCGCGATGATGTTCTCCCCGGCGGCGATGGTCAGCGTGTGCAGCGGCGGGGTGAAGAACCAGTTGATCAGCAGCGAGCCGACGGCGGCCGAGGCCAGCGCCGGGAAGAGGCCGCCGAGCAGCGCCGCGCCGACGGTCAGGCCGAGGTAGAGCAGCATCTCGGTGTGGGTGCCGCCGCGCGAGATCTGAATGGCCGTCAGCACCCAGGTCAGCAGCAGCGGTCCGCCGACGCCGACCACCCAGCCGGCGATGGTGCGGCCCCGGCCCAGCCGGGCGATCCGCCGGATCGGCCGCACCCGGCCGCGGGCGACGTGCTCGTGGGTGACGATGTGCACGTCGATGTCGCCGGAGTCGCGGGCGACGGTGGCGCCGACGCCCGGCCCGAGGATCCACTGCCAGGGCTTGCGGCGGCTGCTGCCCAGCACGATCTGGGTGGCGTTGACCCCCCGGGCGAAGTCGAGCAGCGCCTGCGCCGCGTCGTCGCCGAGGACGTGGTGGAAGGAGCCGCCGAGGTCCTCCACCAGGGCGCGCTGCACGGTGAGTTCCTTGGGCGAGGCGCCGGTCAGCCCGTCGCTGCGGGCCACGTAGACGGCGAGCAGCTCGCTTCCGGACCCCTTCGCGGCGATCCGGGCGGCGCGGCGGATCAGGGTGCGCCCCTCGGGCCCGCCGGTGAGGCCGACGACGATGCGCTCGCGCGCCTGCCAGGTGGAGTCGATGGCGTGGTCGGCGCGGTAGCGCTGCAGGTACTCGTCCACGCGGTCGGCGACCCAGAGCAGGGCCAGTTCGCGCAGCGCGGTGAGGTTGCCGGGCCGGAAGTAGTTGGCGAGGGCCGCGTCCACCTTCTCGGGGGCGTACACGTTGCCGTGGGCCAGGCGGCGGCGCAGCGCCTCGGGGGCCATGTCGACCAGCTCGATCTGGTCGGCGCGGCGGACCACCTCGTCGGGGACGGTCTCGTGCTGCCGCACGCCGGTGATCGCCTCGACGACGTCCCCGAGCGACTCCAGGTGCTGGATGTTGACGGTGGAGATCACGTCGATGCCGGCCTCCAGCAGCTCCTCGACGTCCTGCCAGCGCTTGGCGTTGCGGGAGCCCGGGACGTTGCTGTGCGCGAGTTCGTCGACCAGGGCGACCCGGGGCTTGCGGGCGAGGACCGCGTCCACGTCCATCTCGGTGAAGGCGGCGCCGCGGTGGACCAGCGTGCGGCGGGGGACGACCTCCAGACCCTGCGTCAGTTCCGAGGTGTGGACCCGGCCGTGGTCCTCGACGTAGGCGATGGCGACGTCGGTTCCGCGCTCGGCGCGGCGGTGGGCCTCGCCCAGCATGGCGTAGGTCTTGCCCACCCCGGGGGCGGCCCCCAGGTAGATCCGCAGCCTGCCGCGTCCCATCGTCCCTGTCCGCGCTGTCGTGTCGCCGGGCCCCCGGCGCCGTGTTCAGATCGAGCGTAGGCGGTCCGCGCAGGTGTTCACCCTCCCGTGGTCCTCCGGAGCCTTGCCTTGACGAGATCTTGACGTGCTAAATTGGTCTATACCACATTGGACAGTGTCGGGCACTTATCGAGATCGGTGGAGACAGCGTGGAAGTTGTGATCGTCCCTGACGCCGCGGCAGGCGGCGAGCTCATCGCCTCCGCCATCGCGGACCTGGTGGTCCGCAAGCCCGACGCCCTGCTCGGCGTCGCCACCGGCTCCACCCCGCTGCCGATCTACACCGCGCTCACCGCCCGGGTCCGCGGCGGCCTGGACGTCTCCCGGCTGCGCGTGTGCCAGCTGGACGAGTACGTGGGCCTGCCCAAGGGGCACCCCGAGTCCTACCGGGCCACCGTGCTGCGCGAGGTGGTCGAGCCGCTGGGCCTGCCCGAGGAGCACTTCTTCGGCCCCGACGGCTCGGCGGCGGACATCCAGGGCGCCTGCGAGGACTACGACCGCGCCCTGGCCGCCGCCGGCGGCGTGGACCTGCAGATCCTCGGCATCGGCACCGACGGCCACATCGGCTTCAACGAGCCCTGCTCCTCGCTGGCCTCGCGCACCCGGATCAAGACGCTCACCGAGCAGACCCGCGTGGACAACGCCCGCTTCTTCGACAACGACATCGACCAGGTCCCGCACCACGTGATCACCCAGGGCATCGGCACCATCCTCGACGCCCGGCACCTCGTGCTGCTGGCCACCGGCGCCAACAAGGCCGACGCCGTCGCGGCCACCGTCGAGGGCCCGGTCGCGTCCCTGGTCCCGGCCTCCGCGCTGCAGCTGCACCCGCACGCCACCGTGGTCGTGGACGAGGCCGCGGCCACCGGCCTCAAGCTGGCCGACTACTTCCGCGCCACCTACGCCGCCAAGCCGGACTGGCAGGGCATCTGACCCACCCTCAGCCTCTTCCCTGACGTCCCGGCCGGTGCGAGGATCGGCCGGGACGTTACTTACGGGTAGAGACGTAGAGGGGCAGGGCAATGGCGCAACTGCACGATCTGACGGCGCTGGAGCAGGGCGAGCTCGTGGCGGCGGGCAAGCTCTCGCCGGTGGAGCTGGCCGAGCACTACCTCGACCGGATCGACGCGCTGAACGAGACCGTCGGCGCCTACGTCACCGTCACCCGCGAGCGCGCCCTGGACGAGGCGCGCCGGGCCGAGCAGGAGTCCGCGGACGCCCGCGCCGCGGGCCGCCCGCTCTCCCCGCTGCACGGCGTCCCGGTGCCGGTCAAGGACCTCAACCTGGTGGCGGGGGTGCGGGCCACCTTCGGCTCCGCCGCCTTCGCCGACCACGTCCCGGCGGTGGACGACCACATCGTCACGCGGCTCCGCGACGCCGGGACCGTGCTGCTCGGAAAGACCAACACGCCCGAGTTCGGACTCCCGTGCTACACCGAGAACCGCGTCGCGCCGCCCGCGCGCACGCCCTGGGACCTGGAGCGCTCCGCCGGCGGCTCCAGCGGCGGCGCGGCGGCCGCGGTCTCCTCCGGACTGGCCCCGGTCGCGCACGCCAGCGACGGCGGCGGATCCATCCGCATCCCCGCCTCGGTCTGCGGCCTCTTCGGCATCAAGCCGAGCCGCGGCCGCGTCCCCTCCGGGCCGACGCTCTACGACGTCACCGGACTGAGCACCAGCGGCCCGCTCGCCCGTACGGTCGCGGACGCGGCCGCGCTGCTCGACGTGCTGGCCGGCTACGCCCCCGGCGAGCCCTACACCGCGCCCGAACTCCCGCCCGGGGAGCGGTTCCTGGACCACGCCCGCCGAGAGCCCGGCCGGCTGCGGGTCGCCGTGCTGACCCAGGCCCCCGTCACCGGCATCGAGGTGCACGCCGACTGCGTGAAGGCCACCCAGTCCACCGCGGAACTGCTGGAATCCCTCGGCCACACGGTCGAGCCCCTGGACCTGCCCGCCGACGACACCCTGCTCAAGGTCTTCTCGCAGGCCTGGGCGGTGCTGGCGACCATGCACCCGGTCCCGCCGCAGGACGAGGAGAAGCTGATGCCGCTCACCCGCCACCTGCGGGCGGCGGGGTACCAGGTCTCCGGCCCGGACTTCGCCCAGGCCGTCTACGCCTTCCGCTTCATCGGCAACCTGGTCGCCCAGCTCATGCAGGCATATGACATCGTGCTCACCCCGACGCTGGCCCAACCACCGGCGCTGGTCGGCCAGTTGCGCAACGAGGCGGACCCGGAGGCGGAGTTCCGGGCGCTCACCGCGTTCACGCCGTTCACCCCGCTGTTCAACGCCACCGGCCAGCCGGCCGTCAGCGTCCCGCTGCACTGGACCGAGACCGGACTGCCCATCGGCAGCATGCTGGCCGGCCGCTACGGCGAGGACGCGCTGCTGCTCTCGCTCTCCGCGCAGCTGGAGGCCGCCCGCCCCTGGGCGCAGCGCAAGCCCGCGCTGTGGTGATCAGCCCTTCTGGGCGACCGTGACGATCACGCGGCTGGCGGCGGTGAGCGGTCCCCGCCGCCAGTCGCCGTACTGCTCGACGACGGTGAAGCCGGCCCGGGCCAGGAAGGCGTTCAGCGGACCGGGCGCGAGGAAGCGCAACTGCGCCTGCTGGAGCAGCGGTTCGGGCCACCACGGGCCGGTGAAGGTCTCGGTGAGCGTCACCACGTCCCCGTCGACGGCGGTCACCTCCTGGGTGGCGACCGCCGTGCCGCCGTCGGGGTTGACCACCTTCTCCGTGCCGTTCCAGTCCTCCCAGGCCCGCGCCTGCGGATGCCGCGTCTCGAAGGCGAAGGTTCCCCCGGGCGCGAGCGCCCGGTGGATCGCAGCGAGGGAGGCGTGCAGGACGGCGTCGGTGGCCAGGCACTGGAAGGCGTTGCTCGCCATGTAGGCATGGTCGAACTCGACCGTCCAGGGGGCCTCTTCGGCGGTACCGCGGACCCACTCGATGCCGCCGGGCGACAGCGCCCGGGCGCGGGCGAGCATCGTCTCGTCGGGCTCGAGCCCGACCAGGCGGCCGCGGTGGCCCTCGCGCCGGGCCCGGTGCAGCAGCATGCCGGTGCCGCAGCCGACGTCGAGGACCCGCTCGGCGTCCCGCAGCCGGGCGAGATGGAAGTCGTCGCTGGGCCCCCAGGGGTTGAGCAGGTCGTACCACGCGGCCGGGTCGGACCAGTCGGTCGTCGTCGAAGTCACCGGCGCAGGATCACCCAGCGGGCGGGCGAGCGCAACGGCTTTCTTCGCGTGACCGCCATCCGGCTGTAACAGGCGTCCATTGACCCGGCGTCACCGTGTTGCCAGCATCGGGGACATGACCTCACGCGCAGCACGGAGCTGTCCCGGCAGCCGGTAGCCCCCCGCACCGGGGGCCACCGGCGTCACGACGCACGCCGTCCCGGACCCCGTCGCAGAGGACCGTCCCGATGCTCACCCTGGTCGCCCCTCCCCCACCGCTCTCCGCCCCCGGCCAGCCCGACGGCGCGGCCGCCGTGCTGCGGGCCGCGCTCACCCGCGGCCCGCTGGCGCGCAGCGCCATCAGCAAGGTCACCGGCCTGAGCCCGGCCGCGGTCTCCCGCCACGCGGCGGACCTGCTGGCGATGGGCCTGGTCTACGAGCCCGACACTCCCGACGGCCCGCCCCGCCCGGGTCGCCCGCGGATCCCGCTGGACGTGGACACGTCCCGCCACGTGGCGGCGGGCGTGCACATCGCGATCCCGCAACTCACCTACTCCCTCACCGACCTGAGGGGCCGGGTGGTGGCGATGGAGCAGGCGCCGCGCCGGGAGCGCCCCGAGCAGGTGCTCGCGGACATCGCCGAGCAGCTGCCCCGATTCCTGGCCCGCCGCGGACGGGGCCGCTCGGTCCTCGGCTTCGGTGCGGTGACCGGCGGCTGGGTGGACCCGGAAGCGGGCGTCCTCGTCGAGAACGCGGCGCTGGGCTGGAGCGACGTGCCCCTGCGGGACCGCCTGCAGCGGGCCACCCGCCTCCCGATCCACGTGGAGTCCCACGCACGGGCGCTGGCCCGGGCGGAACTGCTGTTCGGCGTGGCCGCCGAGCACGGGGAACTGGTGCACCTGTTCGTCGGCAACGTGGTCGACGCCGCGATCGCGGCGGGGGGCACGCTGCTGAGGGGCCGTCAGGGCGGGGCAGGCGGCATCGCCCATCTTCCCGTGCCCGGCTCCACGGTCCGGTGCCCGTGCGGACGGACGGGCTGCCTGCAGGTGACCGTCTCCGACCGCGCCCTCGGCGACGCAGCTCGCGCGGCCGGTGTGGCCGCCGACCTCGCCGGCCTGGTACGCGCCGCGGCCGCGGGCGACGCCCGCGCCCTGGAGCTGTGCCGCGGACGGCTGCGGGCGGTGGCCCACGCGGTGGGCCTGCTGGTCGACATGATCAGCCCGGAGACCCTGGTGCTGACGGAGGCCGTGACGATGTATCTGCCGGAGCTGCTCGGGGAGTTGCGGGCCGAGCTGGCGGCAGGGGCGGCCGCCCGCGTGCACGCAAGTTCCTTCGGCCCCCACGCCCTCGCCGTCGCCGCCGGCGCGCCCGTCCTGGCGGCCGTCCACCACGACCCCCTCGCCCTCCGCACGGCCCGCACCGCGGGCTAGGCCCCGAAGGGGCCTCCAAGGGCGCGAGGAACTGCGCGAGCAACACACCACTCGGGGAGGTTCGACCCGCAGACGGGGCCGGACCCCCGCGAGTGGTGGGCTGGTCGCGCAGTTCCTCGCGCCCCTGAAGGGCCCTTCAGGCCAAAAGACCGCAATTACTTCCGCACCGTCAGAAACCATTCCCTTTCGGTCACTTGGGCTCAGAAAATCGACGCATGTCGCACCGGCAGCTCCACCTCAACCTCTTCCTCATGGGCGTCGGCCACCACGAAGCCGCCTGGCGGCATCCCCGGACCGACCCCGCCGACCTGGGCTCCATACGCCACTTCCAGCGGCTGGCCCGCACCGCCGAGGCCGCCGCCTTCGACTCCGTCTTCCTCGCGGACGGAGTGGAGGGCCCGGACCCCAGCGCCCGCAGCAACGCCTGGGTCGGTCACTTCGAACCCTTCACCCTCCTCTCCGCCCTTGCCGTCAGCACCGAACGCATCGGGCTGATCGGCACCGTCTCCACGGGCTTCACCGAGCCCTACAACCTCGCCCGGCAGTTCGCCTCCCTCGACCACATCAGCGGGGGCCGGGCGGGCTGGAACATCGTCACCTCCGCCGGCGACCGCGCCGCCCGCAACTTCAACCGGACCGCCAACCAGGACCACGCCGTCCGCTACCAGCGCGCCGACGAGTACCTCCGGGTCGCCACCGACCTCTGGGACAGCTGGGAGGACGACGCCCTCGTCTTCGACCGGCAGAGCGGGCAGGCGCTGCGCCCCGGCAGCCTGCACGAACTCGCCCACGAGGGTGAGCACTTCCAGGTGCTCGGCCCGCTGAACATCCCGCGCCCGCCGCAGGGGTATCCGCTGCTGGTCCAGGCCGGCTCCTCCGAGGACGGCAAGGACTTCGCCGCCCGCTGGGCCGAGGCCGTGTTCACCGCCCAGCAGACGCTCGCCGAGGGCCGGGCCTTCTACGCCGACCTCAAGGCCCGCGCCCGGTCCCACGGTCGCAGCGACGACAGCATCGTCGTGCTGCCGGGCGTCGTCCCCGTCCTCGGCTCGACGGAGGCCGAGGCCAAGGCGCTGGACGCCGAGCTGGACGATCTGATCACCCCCGAGCGGGCGGTGCGCACGCTGTCCTCCCTGCTCGGCGTCGACCTCACCGACCACCCGCTGGACCAGCCCCTGCCGCCGCTGCCGCCCGTCAGCGCGATCAACGGCGCCAAGAGCCGCTTCGAGCTGGTCCGCGACCTCGCCGAGCGCGAGCGGCTGACGCTGCGCCAACTGATCGGCCGGCTCGGCGGCGGACGCGGGCACCAGGTCGTGGCCGGCACGCCCGAGCAGCTCGCCGACCACATCGAGCTGTGGTTCACCCAGGGCGCGGCGGACGGCTTCAACATCATGCCGCCGCTGCTGCCGGACCAGTTGGACCACTTCGCCGAGCACGTCGTCCCGATCCTGCGCGAGCGTGGGCTGTTCCGCCGCGAGTACACCGGCCGGACCCTGCGCGAGCACTACGGACTTCCCCGCCCTGCCAACCGCCTCGCGGCCCTGGCCGCCAACCACCAGTAGCAGCAGACCCGTTCGGAGAGGACCTCCCCATGTCCCAGCTCACCGTCCGCCCGGTCGCCGGCCACATCGGCGCCGACATCGACGGCGTGGACCTCTCGGTCCCGCTCGCCCCGGAGACCGTCGACGCCATCCGCGACGCCCTGCACACCTACAAGGTCGTCTTCTTCCGGGGGCAGACCCTGGACCACGCCGCCCAGATCGCCTTCGCCCGTCAGTTCGGCGACCTGACCTACGCGCACCCCCACGACAACGCGCCGCCGGAGGGCCACCCGGAGATCTTCACCATCGACCCGGAACGCTTCGAGCAGCGCTACGGCAAGGAGTTCCTGGAGGAGTACCGCAGCAAGCGCCAGTACTCCTACTTCGACGGCTGGCACACCGACGTCACCGCGGCGGTCAACCCGCCGGCGGCGTCGATCCTGCGGGCGGAGACCGTGCCGGCCATCGGCGGCGACACCCAGTGGACCAACCTGGTCGCCGCCTACCAGGGCCTTTCGGAGCCGCTGCGGCGCTTCGTGGACACCCTGCGCGCCCAGCACCGCTACGGCGGCAGCACGAAGGTCGAGGGCGACAGCGCCTACGCCAAGCGAATCAACGACAACCTGCTGGTGGCGGAGCACCCGGTGGTCCGGGTCCACCCGGCGACCGGGGAGCGGGCGCTCTTCGTCAACCCGGGCTTCACCAGCCACATCGTGGGGCTGCGGCCGCACGAGAGCAAGGCGCTGCTGGACCTGCTCTACGGCGAGATCACCCGCCCCGAGTACACGGTGCGGTTCCGCTGGGAGCCGGGCCACGTCGCCTTCTGGGACAACCAGGCCACCGCCCACCTGGCGCCGCGCGACCTGGAGCACCTGGACGTCCAGCGCACCCTGCACCGGGTCACCCTCATCGGCGAGGTGCCGGTGGGACCGGACGGCCGCGAGTCCGAACTGCTGGCGGGCCGCCCCTTCACCGCCGACCACCGGGTGGCCGTCGCCTCCTGACGCCCCGCCAGGCCCGGTGCCCGCCTACGCGACGATCTGACCGTCCCTCAGGTCCAGTACCCGGTCCGCGAGTTCCATCAGGTTCGGGTCGTGGGTGGCCACGAGGGCGGTCACGCCCTCACTGCGGACCACGGCCCGCAGCAACTGCATGATGGCGCGGCCGGTGTCCGAGTCCAGCTGCCCCGTGGGCTCGTCGGCGATGATCAGCGAGGGCTGGTTGGCCAGCGCCCGCGCGATCGCGACGCGCTGCTGCTGGCCGCCGGAGAGCTCTCCCGGGCGCTGGTCGGCGTGGTCCGCCAGGCCGACCAGCGCCAGCAGCTCGTGGACCCGCTCCTCCCGCTCCCTGGCCGGGGTCCGCCGCAGCCGCATCGGGACGCCGACGTTCTCCGCCGCCGACAGGATCGGGATGAGGCCGAAGGACTGGAACACGAAGCCGATCCGGTCCCGGCGCAGCGCCAGCAGGCCCTCCTCGCCCAGCTCGGACAGGTCGTGGCCGTCCACCCGGATCGTCCCGGAGCTGGGGCGGTCCAGGCCGCCGACCAGGTTCAGCAGCGTGGTCTTACCCGAGCCCGAGCGGCCGCGGAGGGCCGTCAGCTCACCCCGCCGCGCCGTGAAGGACACCCCGCGCAGCGCGTGCACCTGGCCGGCCCCGGAGCCGAAGGACCTGTGCAGGTCCGCCACCTCGACCATCGGCGCCGCGCTCCCCACCACGGCCACCCCGGCGTCCCGCTCCTCGGCGTGCTCGTCCATCCCCGTCCCCCTCCTGCCCGCGCGTCCGCGCCGGGCCACTCAACATAGCGCCCCCTGCCCGGAATCCGGGCAGGGGGCGGGACGTTCTGCGGTGCGGCTCAGCGCACCTCGGTGATCTCCGGGCCGCGCTCGAAGGGGTTCAGGTCCCCGCTGTAGCGGTTCTGGCCGTCCTGCTGCTGCGGCATGCCGTCGGCCACCATCTCGCCGCCGTCCGGCAGCTTGAGCACGATCGGGTCGCGGGGGGCCATCGGCTGCTCGCCGCGGACCACGACCGTCTCCCGGAAGACCTGCTCCAGCACGCCCGCGGACTCCGGCTGCACCGCGGCCTGACCGGAGATCACGCCGCGCAGGAACCAGCGCGGGCCGTCACAGCCGACGAAGCGGACCAGCTGCACACCGTGCGTACCGTCCGGCAGCTGCACCGGGACCTGGGCGCGCAGGCCCCAGCCCAGCGGGCCCTCCTCCTCGTCCACGACTCCACCCTGCTGGGTGATGCCCGCGGCGATCTCGCGGCGGACCTCCCCCCAGATGCCCTCGGACTTGGGCGCGGCGAAGGCCTGCAGCTGGATGGCGCTGTTGCCGAGCACGAGCGTGGCGGCGACGATCGCGTCACCCGCGACCTCGACGCGCAGCTCCATGCCCTGGACGCCCGGAACGATCAGACCGCCCAGGTCGACCCGGCCCTCGGTGGGGTTCTCCACCTCGGAGACGTCCCACGGACCGTCGGGACGCGGCGCCGGCGGCAGGGCCACCTGCTCCTCGTCCGCTGCGACGTCCTCGCTGTCCTCGGCGTCGGTCTTCTCGGCGTCGATCTGCTCGTCGACGACAGCGTCCTCGCTCTTGGCGCGACGACGGAACACGGTCACTGTCCTTCCCGGTCGGGTACCTGGATTTCCTGCCCGGCCGCCGGAATGCTAACCGCGGCATGGCCCCCAGTCGACCCGAAGCCTCCTGCGGCGCGCGCCGATCCCGGCAGCTCCTCCACCTCGTGGAAGCGGACCCGCTCCACCCGCTGCACCACGAGCTGAGCGATCCGGTCCCCGCGGCGGAAGACCACCCGCTCACGCGGGTCGAGATTGACGACGATCACCTTGATCTCACCACGGTACCCGGCATCCACCGTTCCCGGGGCATTGACGAGTGCCACGCCGCAGCGGGCGGCCAGCCCCGAGCGCGGGTGCACGAAAGCGGCGTAGCCCTCGGGCAGCGCGATGGCCACCCCGGTGGGGAGCACCGCCCGCTCGCCCGGCTCCAGTACGACGTCCTCGGTGGTGCGCAGATCCGCCCCGGCGTCACCCGGGAGCGCATACGCAGGTGGGGGCAGCTCGGCGTCCAGTCGCCGCAGCAGCACCTCGACAGTTTCCTTCACGCGGCGACCCTACACGGGGAGGCGGACCGGACGGGCCGCACAATGGAGCCATGTCCTCCTCGTACGACGAGCGCCTCTCGGCGCCTCCGCTGCTCTGGCTGGTCCCGCTCGGCACCGGCGTCTCCGCCGGCCTGATCCTCTTCGTCTTCGGACCGGTCCTCGGCCTGCTCGGCCTGGTCGGCGGCACGGCCCTCGCCGCGGTGGTGCTGAGCAGCTACGGCTCGCCCCGGATCCGGGTCGTCAACGGCCACCTGGTGGCGGGCGAGGCGAAGCTGCCGCTGGAGGCTCTCGGGGAAGCCCATGTGATGGACAAGGAGGAGGCCTTCCTCTGGCGCACCCGCAAGGCGGACGCCCGCGCCTTCATGCTCCTGCGCGGCTACATCCCCACGGCCCTCCGGGTGGACGTGACCGACCCTCAGGACCCCACTCCCTACCTCTATCTGTCGACCCGTCATCCCGAGTCGCTGGCTGACGCCATCCGGGAGGGGCGAGCCCTTCAGGGGGGCGGGCAGGGGCGCGAGCAACCCGCCACCCACGGGGGTTAGGCCGCGGCGTTCGCGGCTCACCTGCCCCGAGGGGCTGACGGGGCGGCGCTCTCCCAGTAACCCGGATCGATCGGCGGCCTCGACCGCAGGTCCGCCCGCACCGTCCGGGCCAGCCGCTCCGTGTCCCTGCGATTGATCCGGGCACCGACGAACGCCCCGATCAGCAGGGGCGTCAACGTGGGCAGCTTCTTCAGGCCCGCACGGGTCATGCTCCTTCGCAGCTGCTTGCGCAGCGCCGCGCCCTTCGAGAGCGCGAGGAAGGTCGCGGGGTTGGTCAGATCCATCCCGCGGCGCTCGGACCACGCCATCAGATAGGCGTAGGAGCGCTGTCGGGCGTTGCCCGGCGCGGGTTGTCCGTAGATCTCGTACAGCTCCGCCACGAGCTTGAGCTCGACCGCCGAGACGGCCAGCAGCTCGGACGCCATCTCCACCGGCATCGCCGGCGGCACCGGCAGCATCGCCGCCGCACCCGCCCCCGCGCCGACCGCGGCGGACGCCTTGACCGCACCCGCGGCGACCCGGTCGGCCAGGTCCTCCGCCCGGAGCGCGTCGGGGTGCTGGGCCCGCAACGTCGCCAGGTCCCGGACGGGGATCCGGGGGGCGGCCTCCATGAGCCGGTCGGCCACGTACTGCGCGCCTCCGCGCGCGCCCGTGCCGACGGCTCGGCCGCCCTTCGACAGGCTCGCGCTGAGCCTGCCCGCGAGCGAGGCCATACGCCGGCCTCGCTCGCTGCGGGGGACGGTGTCCACTGCCCCTGTGGTGGGCCGGGACTCGTCCCAGAACTCCACTTCGGCGGCGATGCGCGCGAGCTCGTCCGTGGTGTCGCTCGCCTGCGCCGCGCCGCCGTCGTGGTCGGATCGTTTCGGCTTGCGGAACGGCCCCATGCGGTGCCTCCTTCCTCTCACCGTGCGATCTTGCGCCAGGACGGCTCTTCCCGCAGGCCTTTCCCCGGATCGGGGAACCGCCTGCGGCTGGACCGACGCCGGATCAGGCCGCGCAGTCGCGGCAGATCGGCTGGCCGTTCTTCTCGGACGCCAGCTGGCTGCGGTGGTGCACCAGGAAGCAGCTCATGCAGGTGAATTCGTCTGCCTGGCGGGGCAGCACGCGGACCGACAGCTCCTCGTTGCTGAGGTCTGCACCGGGGAGCTCCAGGCCTTCCGCCGCCTCGAACTCGTCGACGTCGACCGAGCTGGTCGACTTCTCGTTCCGGCGCGCCTTCAGTTCCTCGATGGAGTCCTCGTTGAGGTCGTCATCGGTCTTGCGTGGGGTGTCGTAGTCAGTTGCCATGTCACTCTCCCCCTGTGGGTTTGCGGGTATCTCCAGCGCACGTAACGCGCGGGGAGTCGGACTTGTGCCCGACCCGAGGGCGAGATTTTGCCTTACTTCAAGGCCCGTTACTCAATCGACACCCGACTTGCCCCCCGAAGAGGTGACCTGCAGGGCAATCGGTGGCATGCGGACCTTGAGCGTGCAGCGGGGGCCATTGAGCACATACCGTGATCAAGGCAGGTGCAAACCCCCGAATCCGACACATCAGCTGCGACGATCGACATCACGCTGCGTAGTCGAGCCAGCGAGAGGCTCCACCGCCCGAATACCGACACACGAGCCGGATTCGGCCATTTTGTGACCTTGGTCACACTTGGGACTTCTCCGCCCGGGCGGCCTCGCGGCGGGCCAGCAGCGCGGCCCGGCGCTCGTCGAACCGGGTCGCCTGGGAGTCGAGACCGCCGAGGAAGAGACCCAGCTCCTCCTGCGCCCGCTGCCCCTCGGGACCCAGGCCGGGCAGGTCGAGCACCTTGAGGTAGCGCAGCACCGGCTGGATCACGTCGTCGTGGTGTATCCGCAGGTTGTAGATGCCGCCGAGGGCGATCTGGGCCGCCGCCCGCTCGAAGCCGGGCATGCCGTGGCCCGGCATCCGGAACCCGGTGACCACGTCCGCCACCGCCCGCATGGCCTCGTCCGGGGCCAGCTCCAGGGCCGCCTGCAGCAGGTTCCGGTAGAAGACCATGTGCAGGTTCTCGTCGGTCGCGATCCGGGCGAGCATCCGGTCGCAGATCGGGTCGCCCGAGTGGTGGCCGGTGTTGCGGTGGGAGATCCGGGTGGCCAGCTCCTGGAAGGCCACATAGGCCACCGAGTGCAGCATCGAGTGGCTGTTGTCGGACTCGAAGCCGGCGGCCATGTGCGACATCCGCGCCCGCTCCAGCGCCACCGGGTCCACCGCGCGGGAGGTGAGCAGGTAGTCCCGCATCACGATGGAGTGCCGGCCCTCCTCCGCCGTCCACTGGTGCACCCAGGTCCCCCAGGCGCCGCCCCGGCCGAACATGGTGGCGATCTCGTGGTGGTAACTGGGGAGGTTGTCCTCGGTCAGCAGGTTGACGACGAGGGAGACGCGGGCCACGTCGGAGACGGGCGACTGCTCCAGCGCCCAGGCCTCGCCGCCCATCACCCCGTCGAAGTCACGGCCCTGGCTCCAGGGCACGTACTCGTGCGGCATCCATTCCTTGGCGACGCCGAGATGCCGGTCGAGCTCCCGCTCCACGACTTCTTCGAGCGCGTGCAGGAGACGGGCATCGGTCCACTGGACGGCGAGGGTCACGGGCAACTCTTCTCAACGGCGAACAACCTACGCTTCCGTAGGTTACGGCACCGTAGGTTGAACGAAAAGCCCAGGCCGCGGCTAGCCGAGGCTCGGCGGCCGTTCGGGCGCCCTGCTCGGCGGGATGCGCACGCGCATGGACAGGCCGCCGTCGGCCCGCGCCGTCGCCTCGATCGAACCGCCGTGCGCCCGGACCACGGACCGGACGATGGAGAGGCCGAGGCCCACGCCCTTGTCACTCTGCGTGCGCTCCTTGCCCTTCCCCCGCCGGAAGGGCTCGAAGATCTGCTCCAGCTCGTACGCCGGCACCACCGGGCCGGAGTTGGACACCGTCAGCTCGCCCCAGCCGTCCCGGCCGGGGCCCGCGGAGACCTCTACCCAGCCGTCGGCGGGCAGGTTGTACTTCACGCCGTTCTGGATGAGGTTCAGCGCGATCCGCTCCAACAGCACCCCGTTGCCGTAGACGACGGCCGGCTGCAGGGTGGCGCGCAGCCGCACGTCCCGCGACTCGGCCTCGGCCCGGGTCTGCTCGACCGCCTGGCGGGCGACCTCGCCGAGGTCCACGGGCTTGCGCTCGGTCAGCTCGTTCTCGCTGCGGGCGAGCAGCAGCAGGCCCTCCACCAGCTGCTCGCTGCGCTCGTTGGTGGCCAGCAGGCTCCGGCCCAGCTGCTGCAGGTCCGGCGAGGCGTTGGGATCGGACAGGTGCACCTCGAGCAGCGTCCGGTTGATCGCCAGCGGGGTGCGCAGCTCGTGCGAGGCGTTGGCGACGAACTTCCGCTGCGAGTCGAAGGCCCGGTCCAGGCGTTCCAGCATCTCGTCGAAGGTGTCCGCCAGCTCCTTCAACTCGTCGTCCGGGCCTTCGAGTTCGATCCGACGGTGCAGGTCGGAACCGGCCACGGCCTGTGCGGTGCGGGTGATCCGGCCGAGCGGGCTGAGCACCCGGCCGGCCATCGCGTAGCCGAAGAAGACCGCCAGGATCAGCAGCGCTATCAGGGCGCTGATGGCCTTGATCACCAGAGTGTGCAGGGCGGCGTACGACTGGTCGTGCACCGCGAGCTGCAGCCAGTCGTTGAGCTGGCTGCCCGTGAGCTGGGTGTGGTCCGCCGTCTCGATGCGGACGTTGTCGCCGACGCTGATCCGCGGGACCGTGATCTGGTTGAACGCCTGGTCCACGAAGAGGTACATGGCCAGGATCATGATCAGGCCCGCCAGCAGGAACATACCGCCGTAGTAGATCGTCAGGCGGATCCGCAGGGTGGGCCGGAACGGCAGCGAGGACTGGCGCACCTCGTGGCCCGGCCAGGGACGCCCGGCCGCCTTCCCCGCGGGCGCGGGCCTGGGCCGGGACGTGGGGCGTGACTTCGGTTCGGCAGGAAAGGGCACGGTCTCAGATCCGGTATCCGGAGCCCGGCACGGTGACGATCACCGGGGGCTCCCCGAGCTTGCGGCGCAGGGTCATCACGGTCACCCGGACGACGTTGGTGAACGGGTCGGTGTGCTCGTCCCAGGCCTTCTCCAGCAGCTGCTCGGCGGAGACCACGGCCCCGTTGGCGCGCATCAGCACCTCCAGCACCGCGAACTCCTTGGGCGCCAGCGAGACCGGCCTGCCGTCCCGCAGCACCTCGCGCCGTCCCGGGTCGAGGCTGATCCCGGCCCGCTCCAGCACCGGAGGCAGCGGCACCGTGGCCCGCCGCCCCAATGCCCTTACCCGGGCCACCAGTTCGCTGAACGCGAAGGGCTTGGGCAGGTAGTCGTCCGCGCCCAGCTCCAGGCCCTCGACCCGGTCGCTGATGTCCCCGGCCGCGGTCAGCATCAGCACCCGCGTGGGCAACTGCTCCTCGACCAGCTTGCGGCACACGTCGTCGCCGTGGACCAGCGGGAGGTCCCGGTCGAGCACGACCACGTCGTACTCGTTCAGCGCGATCCGGTCCAGAGCGGCCTGGCCGTCGTAGACCACGTCCACGGCCATCGCCTCGCGGCGCAGTCCGGTGGCGACGGCATCGGCGAGCAGCTGCTCGTCCTCGACCACGAGTACCCGCAACGGAGGTCCCTCTCTGTGGGCGTTCTGCTGGTTTTCGGACTCCATCCTGCCCCCTGGCCGTGTAAAGCACTGGTAAGCGGCCACGGGCCGCTCGTCACCGGACTGTCCGAAAAACTCACCCGGGTCGAGGTTTCCCTCCGGATGGCCGTGGGGAGGACGGTGGTTACACCCGCGATACACCTGCGCCACCAGGCGCTGCTGTCCCTCGCACCCGCCCGTTGTGCGGCCATCCGCGCCGGGCCCACCGGAAAGCACGTCCCGGTACGCCCGGGGTCCGCCCGACTCGTAGCAAGGGGGTCAACCCATGGACGCCTTCACCGCCGGCATCCTCCAGCGCATAAGGACCGCAGAGCAGGACCTCCACCGGGCCCTGGAGTCGGGTGACGACTTCCTGGCCGAGGTCGAGCAGTCCGAGCTCGACGACCTCATCCGTCTCGCCGCGGAGCACGGCATCAACGTCCGCCCCGCGCCCCTCGCCCCGCCGACAGCGGCGTAGCCGCCGGGGACGCGGGGAACTGCGCGACCAGCCCACCACTCGGGGAGGTCCGATCCCGTCTGCGGGACGAACCTCCCCGAGTGGTGTGTTGCTCGCGCAGTTCCCCCCCACCCTTCGGGCGGGGGTATCCCCAGCGCCCCTGGAGGTGCAGCTGGCTGGGAGTGCCGAGGGCCTGGAGCCTGTCCGGCGGATCTTCCCGGGCCCGCGCCGCCTGACACGGCCTCCCCCGAGCCTCCGGCCGGAAGCTGCCGCCACCCTGCGTTGCCGAAACGCCCACGTACGTCCAGTACGAGGGCGCTCCGCCGCCTTGGAGCCGGCCGCGCCTGGGGGCACCGCCCGCCCGAAGGGTGGGGGAACGACGCGGGCTGATCCGGAGAGATCCGCCGGACAGGCGGAACGCCCACGTACGTCCAGTACGAGGGCGCTCTGCCGCCTTGGACCTGGCCGCGCCTGGGGGCGCCTCTCGCCCGAAGGGTGGGGGAACAACGCGGGCTGATCCGGGAGAACGCCTACAGGCCCTAGTCGTGCCAGGCGCCCAGCTCGTCCAGCAGGATCTGGAGCTGCTCGAAGAGCCCCTCCGGGGCCACCACGGTCAGCTCGGGGCTCGGGGGCTGTCCGGTCCGGCCGGAGGCCCGCGCTCCGGCCTCCTCCGCGATCAGCACGCCCGCCGAGTAGTCCCAGGGGTTCAGGCCCCGCTCCCAGTACCCGTCCAGCCGCCCCGCGGCGACATCGCAGAGGTCCACGGCCGCCGAGCCGCCGCGGCGGATGTCGCGGAACCGGGGCAGCAGTTCGGCCACCACCCGCGCCTGCTGGGCGCGCCGCTCGCGCAGGTACCCGAAGCCGGTCGCGATCAGCGCCTGGTCCAGCGGGGGCGCCGGCCGGACCGCCAGCGGGCGGCCGTTCAACTGCGCCCCCCGTCCCCGCACGGCGTGCGCCGTCTCCCCGCGCGCCGGGATCTCGACGACGCCGACGACGCGCTCGCCGTCCAGCTCCGCCGCGATCGAGACGCACCACGCGGGCAGCCCGTACAGGTAGTTGACCGTCCCGTCCAGCGGGTCGACGATCCAGCGGACCCCGGACGTCCCGGTGACGTCGGCGCCCTCCTCGCCCAACATGCCATCGTCCGGGCGGCGTTCGGCGATCAGGCCGGTGATCAGCTTCTCCGCCGCGAGGTCCATCTCGGTGACGACGTCCACCGCGCTGCTCTTGGTCGCCGCCACCTCCAGGTGCTCGGGTCGGCCGTCGCGCAGCAGCGCGCCGGCCTGGCGCGCCGCCGTCAGCGCGACGTCGAGCAGTTCGTCCAGCAGTTCCTGACGATCCGTCATGGTGCCTTCGGTGCCTTTCAGTCGAGGCCCGCCGCAGCCGGGGCGTTGCCGCGCAGCGCTGGGCAGCAACCGGCCGGGCACAGGTCGTGGGAGGGGCCCAGGGACCCCAGCGCGCAGCGCACGGGCCGCTGCCCGCGCTCGGTCGCGGCGCGTTCCAGCACCAGGTCCCGCACCGCCGCGGCGAAGCGCGGGTCCGCGCCGACCGTGGCCGCGCGGGCGACGGGGAGACCGAGCCCCTCGGCCACCTCGCGCGCCTGGGTGTCGAGGTCGTACTTGACCTCCATGTGGTCGGAGACGAAGCCGATCGGCACCATCACCACGGCGGGCGCGCCGTCGGCGTGCTCGGCGGCGAGGTGGTCGCAGATGTCCGGTTCCAGCCATGGGATGTGCGGTGCGCCGCTGCGGCTCTGGTAGACGAGCTGCCACGGCCGCTCGGCGACGCCCGTCGCCTCGGCCACCCGCTCGGCGACCAGCCGGGCCACCTCCAGGTGCTGCGCGACGTACGCGCCGCCCGGGCGTCCGCGCGCCGGGTCGTCGGGGGCGCCGGAGGTGTCGGCGAGGGCGGTCGGGATCGAGTGGGTGGTGAACGCAAGCCGCGCGCCCGCGCGCAGTTCCGCCGGGAGTTCCTGAAGGGCCGTCAGGGTGTGGTCCACCATGGGCTCGACGAAGCCGGGGTGGTTGTAGAAGTGCCGCAGCTTGTCCACCTGCAGGCCGGTGACGCCCTCGTCGGCCAGCTGCGCCAGCGCGGCGGCCAGGTTCTCCCGGTACTGCCGGCAGCCGCTGTAGTTGGCGTATGCGCTGGTGCACAGCACGATCACCCGCCGGTGGCCGTCGGCCGCCAGCTCGCGCAGGGTGTCGACCAGGTACGGCGCCCAGTTGCGGTTGCCCCAGTAGACCGGCAGGTCCACCCCGGCGGCGGCGAGGTCCTTGCGCAGCGCCTCCAGCAGTTCCCGGTTCTGCTCGTTGATCGGGCTCACGCCGCCGAAGAGGAAGTAGTGCTGCCCCACCTCGGCCAGCCGCTCCCGCGGGATGCCGCGGCCGCGGGTGACGTTCTCCAGGAAGGGGACCACGTCCTCGGGACCCTCGGGACCGCCGAAGGAGAGCAGCAGCAGTGCGTCGTAGGGCTGTGCGGACACCTGGGATACCTGCGCGTCGGACATGGGGTCGATCCTGCCATCCCGCCCCGCAGGAAATTGTTTGACTCCACACGTAACCTGTCCTGGTTGGTTACATCCCTTACGGAGTAGTGCAGGGTGCTCTCGACCTACCGCAAGATCTTCGACGCGCCCGGAAGCCTGGGCTTCTCGCTCACCGGCTTCGTCTCCCGCATGCCGATCTCCATGATCGGCATCGGCACGGTGACCATGATCTCCGCCCTCCAGGGCGACTACGGCCTGGCCGGTGCCGTCTCGGCCACCGTCGCCCTGGCCGCCGCCGTCCTCGGCCCCCAGGTCTCCCGGCTGGTGGACCGCTACGGCCAGAGCCGGATCGCGCTGCCGTCGATGGCGGTGGCCGCCGCCGGGCTGGTGGCGGTCGTGCTCTGCTCCCGCTTCCACGCCCCGTCCTGGACGCTGTTCCTGGGCGCGATCGCCACCGGCACCATGCCGAGCATGGGCTCGCTGGTCCGCGCCCGCTGGGCCGGCATCTACGGCGGCTCGCCGCTGCTGCACACCGCCTACGCGCTGGAGTCGGTGGTCGACGAGGTGATCTTCATCGTCGGCCCGATCCTCGCCGTCGGCCTGTCCACCAGCTGGTTCCCGGAGGCCGGACCGCTCGCCGCGGTCGTGCTGGCCTGTGTCGGTGTGGCGCTGTTCAGCCTGCAGCGGGCCACCGAGCCGCCGGTGCGGGAGGAGTTGACGCGCCGTCAGCACGGGAGCTCCGCGCTGCGCACCCGCGGGCTGCTGGTGCTGGTGCTCACCTTCGTCGGGGTGGGCTCGGTCTTCGGCTCGGTCGAGGTGACCACCGTGGCCTTCGCCGACCACCTGCACCACAAGGCGCTCTCCAGCGTGGTGCTCGCGGTCTACGCGCTGGGCTCGTGCGTCGCCGGGCTGGTCTTCGGCACGCTGAAGCTCAAGGGGCCGCTGTCGCGGCGCTTCCTGGTGGGGATCGTCACACTCGCGCTGAGTATGCTGCCGCTCCTATTCGTGAAGAACCTCGTGGCCCTGGCGGTGGCGCTGTTCATCGCCGGCCTGTCCATCTCCCCGACCATGGTCACCACCATGGGGCTGGTGGAACGGATCGTCCCCGCGTCCAAGCTCACCGAGGGGATGACCTGGACCACCACGGGCCTCGCCGTCGGCGTGGCCGCCGGCTCCTCGGCCGCGGGATGGGTGGTGGACGGCGCGGGCGCGGCGGCCGGTTACTGGGTGACCGTCACCTCCGGGCTGCTCGCCGTGGCCACGGCGTTCCTCGGGGCCCGCCGACTCCGGTCGGCGCCGGAGCAGCAGGAGCGAGCACGTGAGCAGCAACCCCACCAGCACAGCCACGTGGACCAACTGGGCGGGTAACCAGAGCGCCCGGCCCCAGCGCGTCGTCACACCGGGCTCGACGGAGGAGCTGTCCGAGGCGATACGCCGGGCTGCTGCCGACGGCCTGACGGTCAAGGCCGTCGGCAGCGCCCACTCCTTCACCAGCATCGCCGCCACGGACGGCGTGCTGGTGCGGCCCGACCGGATGACCGGCGTCCGCGCCATCGACATCGAGAACGGCACCGTCACCGTCGAGGCGGGCCTGCCGCTGGAGCGGCTGAACCAGCTGCTGGAGCACGCCGGACTGGCCCTGACCAACATGGGCGACATCATGGTGCAGACCGTCGCGGGCGCCACCAGCACCGGCACGCACGGCACCGGTCGGGCCTCCGGCTCGCTGGCCGCGCAGCTCAGGGCGGTGGAACTGGTGCTGGCCGACGGCACGGTGACGACCTGTTCGGCCGAGGAGAACCCCGAGCTGTTCGCCGGCGCGCGGCTGGGCCTCGGCGCGCTGGGCGTGGTGAGCGCCCTCACCTTCGCCGTCGAGCCCGCCTTCCTGCTGCACGCGCACGAGGCGCCGATGGCCTTCGGCGAGGTGCTCGACCGGTTCGACGAATTCGCCGAGGAGAACGAGCACTTCGAGTTCTACTGGTTCCCGCACACCGAGGGCTGCACGGTCAAGCGCAACAACCGCAGCAAGGGGCCGGCACGGCCGCTGGGGCAGTTCAGGCGGTGGTTCGACGACGAGTTCGTGTCGAACACGGTCTGGGAAGGCGCCTGCCGGGTCGGACGGGCGTTCCCGAAGGCGGTCCCGGGCATCGCCAGGATCGCCAGCAAGGCGTGGTCGGAGCGGCAGTACACGGACGTGTCCTACAAGGTCTTCACCAGCCCGCGCCGCGTCCGTTTCACCGAGACGGAGTGGGCGATCCCCCGGCGGCAGCTGCCCGAGGTGCTGCGGGAGCTGAAGCGGCTGGTGGACGCCGCGGACTGGAAGATCAGCTTCCCGGTGGAGGTGCGGGTCGCCCCGGCGGACGACCTGTGGCTCTCGACCGCGAACGGCCGGGAGACGGCCTACGTCGCCTGCCACCTCTTCCGGGGAACGACGGACCCGGGCTACTTCACGGCGGTGGAACGGCTGATGACGGCCCATCAGGGCCGCCCGCACTGGGGCAAGCTGCACACCCGCGACGCGGAGTACCTGGCCACCGTGTATCCGCACTTCTCCGACTTCGTCGCGCTCCGCGACCGGATCGACCCAGAGCGCCGCTTCGCCAACGACTACCTGAGGCGCGTGCTCGGACAGTGAGCCGCGCCGCCCCGTCCGGGGGCGCGAAGCCCGGTCCGCCGTCAGGGGGAAGGTGTCGCGGAGGGGGTGGGCCGGGCCTGGGGTGACTGCGTCCCGGCGGAGGCGGACGGGCTCGGCGTCCCCGTCGCGGGGGTCGGGCCGGGGCTGGTGCTGGCGCCCGTCGGGGACGGCCCGCTGCCGGGCGAGGTCACAGCACCGGAGGAGGAGTTCTGCTGCTCCCCGCCGGAGGCGTGCGACGCGCCGTCACCCGACCCCGCCGTCGGCGTCGTCGTCGGCGTGGTGGACACCTGCTGGCGCGTGGACGAGCTGCCGCCGCCGAACGTCGTCCCCGAGCCGGACGTGTTCCGCACCACGTCCGCCATCGGCTTGCCCGCGACCAGCTCCGCCGCCGTCACCGTCCCCATGGCCACCGCGAAGACGAGCACCGAGGACAGGGCCAGCACCTTCCAGTTGCGCGGCCGCAACCGCCGGCGGCCCTGGTAGACGGTGACCGATTCCGCCGGGTCGGGCGGTGCGATTCTGGCCATCATCCGGGTGTGCTCGCCGCCCGGGTCGAAGGGATCGAATTCGGCCTCCGGCGAAGCGGTCCGCACGGGCACCGGGCCGGAGGACAGCTCGCGGAACTGCTCCCCGGTCCGCCGGAACAGGTGCTGGAAGAACGCGCCCCCGACAGTGGCTCCCACGCTGACCACCGCCGCGCCGCCGATCGTCCCGTACACGCCGAGTTCGGAGGCCAGCACCGCGCCGACCACCGCCGCCAGCGCGCTGGCCGCCACCTGAGCGACCGTCAGTTCCAGCCGCCTCCGCTTCGTGGCGTCAGCCGTCGCCTGCCGCTCGGCCGTTCGACCGCGCTTTGCCAAATCCTCCATCAATGCCCCTCGTTGTCCGCCTTTCTCCATCCTGCCTTCCTGTACGAGCGTTCGGGTGAGCCCATGGTTCCGGATGGCCGAAATGTGTGAAGATGATCACCGTCCACCACACGGTGGACAGCCATCGGAGTGGCGACCCTTGAGAATCCGGTGATTCGGGGGAGACTTGAGCCGCGAGCCGCACCACCCGGAGGCCACGAATGGAGTACTGTTCGTGACAGCCTGGCCGGTATGCGGTCGGCGGCGCTCGTCCCGGGGCACCGTCAACTCACAGCAAGCCGCCGGGATGCAAACAAGTAAACGTGCCATAACGGTGGGTCGTGGATAAGGACTGACACACCGGGTAACTCTGCAATGTTGTGGCCCGCCGCGCGTCGGCAGGCCACACTCGTTACGGGAGCAGCGACGCAGGTGACGTCGGCAGGCACCACCCGGGAGGTAACCGTGCCCGAACTGCGTGTCGTAGCCGTCAGCAATGACGGTTCACGGCTGGTGCTCAAGGCTGCCGACTCGACGGAATACTTCCTTCCGATCGACGAGCGGCTGCGTGCCGCCGTGCGCGGCGACCGTCCCCGCCTCGGCCAGATCGACGTCGAGAGCCACCTCCGTCCACGTGACATCCAGGCGCGGATCCGCGCCGGCGCCAGCGCCGAGGAGGTCGCCCAGCTCGCGGGCATCTCGGTGGAGCGGGTCCGCCGCTTCGAGGGCCCGGTGCTGGCCGAGCGCGCCTTCATGGCCGAGCGCGCCCGCAAGACGCCGGTGCGGCGTCAGGGCGAGTCCACCGGCCCGCAGTTGGGCGACGCCGTGGCCGAGCGGCTGCTGCTGCGCGGTGCCGAGAAGGACAGCACGGTGTGGGACTCCTTCCGCCGCGACGACGGCACCTGGGAGGTCGTCCTCTCCTTCTTCGCGGACACCCAGACCTACCAGGCGCGTTGGAGCTACGACCCGCCCCGGCGGCTGGTCGCTCCGCTGGACGACGAGGCGCGCTCGCTGATCGGCGAGACGCCGGAGCGGGTGGAGGAGCCCACCTTCCCGTTCGTGCCGCGCATCGCACGTCTGCCCGGATCCGAGCGGACCATCACCGACCGCGGCCTGGGCATGCGCCCGCACGCGCCGGAGCGTCCCGTCATCGAGCGCCCGGTGATCGAGCGGGCACCGGTCGAGCCCCCGGCCCCCGTGGTCGAGCCGGTCGTCGCCTCGCTCGAGGTGCCGCCCGTCGTCGCCGCCGAGCCCGGCGCGGCGGAGCCGGAGGCTCCCGCCGCGGCGGGGGGC
>NZ_JBHSQJ010000100.1:59016-68242 GCF_042658505.1 Streptacidiphilus monticola
GCGGGGGCGGCGTACGCCGACATCCTCATGCCCCGGACGGCGACCCCGCACCGGGACCGCCTCATCGGCTCCACCGACCGCCAGGCCGAGGCGGACGGCGTCCGCCCCGGCCGCCGCGCGGCCGTCCCCAGCTGGGACGAGATCGTCTTCGGCACCCGCCGCAAGAAGTCTGACTGACCGTCACCCCGAGCTCTGGCTCCGGCCACGCCGCTGGGTAACCGGCCGTTTGCCGGCGCCAGGCTTCGCACGGACATGGGCCGCCTGTCCACCGCGCCCGCTGCGTCATCAGTCGCCCAGCCTCGCGGCGCGGGCGCCCAGGAGTGCCACCCTCACGGCGGCCGGTCAACCCCCATCCCGGGCAGCGGACCCCGACGAGCAGACGGGCACCCCGCACCCACCACCCACCCGCGCAGCCGCCCGCGCAAGCGGCCACCCTCACGCCAGCCGGTCAACCCCCATCCCCGGCAGCGGACGCCGACGAGCAGACGAGCACCCCGCACCCATCACCCACCCGCCCGGCCGCCTGGCTGCCCGCGCAAGCGGCCACCCTCACGCCAGCCGGTCAACCCCCATCCCCGGCAGCGGACGCCGACGAGCAGACGAGCACCCCGCACCCATCACCCACCCGCCCGGCCGCCTGGCTGCCCGCGCAAGCGGCCACCCTCACGCCAGCCGGTCAACCCCCCATCCCCGGCAGCGGATTCCGAAGGGCAGCACGGGTGCGCCGCGCCCGTCCCCGACCGCGCGGGGGTACGACCTGGCCACGGCACCCGGTCCGCCCGGTCCTCCGGAACGCGGCGGTCGGGGCTGGGTGGGGAGGGGCGCAGCGGAGCTCCGCCCCCGCGGGTTCAGCTCCGGCGGCAGGGGCGGCGTGCCGCCCAGCCGGGCGGCACGGGCTCCGCCCGTTGCCCGGTGAGGCGACCGCCCCCCGGCGCCGATCGTCTGACAGGCATCAGCCGATCGGTTGATCGGGGGTCGGGCGGGTCGGGCGATGCCGGGGCAGGGCGGGGGCCGGGATGCTCGACGTATGCAGACGAGACACGGCAGTGCTACCGGACCGCTCATCGAGGTCAGCGGGGTACGCAAGAGCTACGCGGGGCGGGCCGTCGTCGACGGGGTGTCGTTCGCCGTCGACGAGGGCGAGATCTTCGGCATTCTCGGGCCGAACGGGGCCGGCAAGACGACGACCGTCGAGTGCGTGGAGGGGCTGCGCAGGCCGGACGAGGGGCGGGTGCGCGTGGCCGGGCTGGACCCGGCCCGCGACCGGGCGCAGCTGACCCGGATCCTCGGCGCCCAGCTCCAGGAGAGCGAGATCCAGCCCAAGCTGACGGTCCGTGAGGCGCTGGAGCTCTACTCCGCGTTCTATCCCCGGCCCCTCGACTGGCGGCCGCTCGCCGAGCGCCTCCGGCTCACGGAGACGCTCGGCACCCGGTTCGCCAAGCTGAGCGGTGGTCAGAAGCAGCGCCTCTTCATCGCCCTGGCCCTGCTCGGCGACCCGCGGGTGGTCGTTCTCGACGAGCTGACCACCGGGCTCGACCCCCGGGCCCGGCGCGACACCTGGGAGCTGATCGAGGACGTGCGCGCGGGCGGCGTCACCGTGCTGCTGGTCACCCACTTCATGGAGGAGGCGCAACGCCTCTGCGACCGCGTCGCCGTCATCGACCGGGGGCGGGTGGCCGCGCTCGACACCCCCGCCGGGCTGATCAGCCGGACGGCGGGGTCCACCGTCGTCTCCTTCACGCCCTCCGCTCCGGTGGACGAGCACGCCCTCGCCGTGCTCCCGGCGCTGGCCTCGGTCGAGCAGCGGGACGGCCGGGTGACCCTCCACGGCACCGACGAGACGGTCGACGCGCTGCTCACGCTGCTCGCCCGCCACCACATCACGGCGCATCAACTCCGCGTGTCCGACTCCACCTTGGACGACGCCTTCCTCGACCTGACGGGAGCCCGACAGCCATGAGCAGCACCCCCTCCACCGCCGCGGCACGGCCCCGGGCCGGCGCCGCCGTGTTCCGCGCCGAGGCGCGGCTGTTCCGGCGCGAGCCGGGCGGGCTCTTCGGCATCTTCGTCTTCCCGGTGCTGCTGCTGGTGATCCTCGGCTGCATCCCGCCGTTCCGGGAGGCGAACAAGGAGCTCGGCGGTCTGCGGCTGATCGACGCCTACGTCCCGGTCAGCGTGCTGCTCTCGATGATCGTCGCGGGGCTGCAGTCCATGCCGCCGGTTCTCACCGGCTACCGCGAACGCGGCATCCTGCGCCGGATGTCGACCACGCCCGCGCGGCCCGCCGGACTGCTCGGCGCACAGATGGCGATCCACGGGGCAGCCGCCCTGTGCGCGGCGCTGCTCTCGCTCGCCGTCGGCCGGCTCGCCTTCGGCGTCGCACTTCCCCGGCATGCGGCCGGCTACCTGCTGGCCCTGGTCCTGGCGGTGCTTGTCTCGCTCGCGCTCGGCGCCCTCGTCTCGGCCCGCTCGCGGAACACCAAGGTCACCAACGCGATCGGCTCCGCCGTCTTCTTCCCGTCGATGTTCACCGCCGGGGTCTGGGTGCCGGTGCAGGCCATGCCGCACGTCCTTGCCGAGATCGTCACGTGGACGCCCTTCGGCGCCGCCGCCCAGGCACTGAACCAGGCTGCGGCCGGGAACTGGCCCGGCTGGTCCCACCTGGGAGTACTCGCGCTGTGGACGGCCGTCCTCTCGGCGGCGGCGGTCCGCTGGTTCCGCTGGCAGTGAGCCGGTGGGAAGCGCTGCCCTGCCCGTGCAGACTGGACGGGTGATCATGACAGCCGAGCAGCCACAGGAAGCCGTGGCGAGTGCTCCCGTCCTTGAGGAGCGCTGGGCCGCGTTCCACCGCCACGGCCCCTATGTCCTGCTGCTGTTCTCCGTGCTGGTCGCCCTCGGCACCGCCTCGCTCGTGCACTGGAACCGCACCGAGTGGTACGTCGCGGGCGCCCTGGTGGCCATCGGCCTGATCCTGCAGCTGTGGTGGGGGCGGACGGACCAGCTCGCCAAGGCGCCGTCCACGGCGAGCGTCTGCTACTACTTCACCCGTTGGGCCGTCGCGTTCGCGCTCAGCGTGCTGAACCCGTTCTTCGCGTTCTATGCCGCCTCCGGCTACTTCGGTGCCGAGCGCCTGCTGCCCCGTCGGCTGATCAAGCCCGGCCTCTTCGTCACGGCGGTCGTCCTGGCCGGCTCCCAGGCCGGCGGCTTCCCGCCGCACGGGACCGGCGGCTGGGCGCTGTTCGGGGCGATGCTGGCGGTCAACGGCGGCATGGTCCTCGTCATGATCCATCTCGACACGCTGGTGGAGGCGCGGGCCCGGGCGCAGGCGGCCACCATCGGTGAACTGGAGCGCACCAACCGGGCGTTGCAGGAGGCGCTCGCGGAGAACGCCGCCCTGCACGCCCAACTCCTGGTCCAGGCACGGGAGGCCGGGATCGCGGACGAACGGCGGCGGCTGGCGGCCGAGATCCACGACACCATCGCCCAGGGCCTGACCGGGATCATCGCCCAGCTCCAGGTCGTCGCGAACGCCCCGACCCGGGAGCTGGCCCGCCGGCACCTGGACCAGGCCGCCGACCTCGCCCGCCACAGCCTGGGTGAGGCCCGCCGCTCGGTGCACAACCTGGCCCCCGCCGCCCTCGCGGACGCCTCCCTGCCCGACGCGCTGCGCAGCACCGTCGCCAGCTGGTCCGAACGGACCGGTCTGCGGGCCGAGTTCACCCTGACCGGCACCGCCGAGCCGCTCCACGAGGAGATCGAGGCCACCTTGCTGCGCATCGCCGAGGAGGCCATGTCCAACGCCGCCCGCCACGCCCGGGCCACCCGGCTCGGCGTCACCCTCTCCTTCATGGCGGGCGAGGTGGCGCTCGACGTACGGGACGACGGCCAGGGCTTCGACCCGCTCGCGCTGCCCGCCCGCAGCGGGACCGGAGGCTTCGGCCTGGACGGCATGCGCGCCCGGGCGGAGCGGGTGGCGGGGCAGGTGACGGTCGAATCCGAGCCGGGCGGCGGCACGGCGATCTCGGCTCGCGTACCGTTGGTCCCCCATGATCAGTGACGCTTCCGCCGACCGGCCCGTCATCAGCCTGCTGATCGTCGACGACCACCCCGTGGTCCGCGACGGTCTGCGCGGGATGTTCGAGTCCGCCCCCGGCTTCACGGTCCTCGGCGAGGCGGCCGACGGTGTGGAGGCGGTGACGCGGGCGGCCCGACTCGACCCGGACGTCGTGCTGATGGACCTGCGCATGCCCGGCGGGGGCGGCGTCGACGCCATCCGGGAGCTGGCGGGGCGCGGCGTGCGCGCCCGCGTGCTGGTGCTGACGACGTACGACACCGACTCGGACACACTGCCCGCGATCGAGGCGGGCGCGACCGGCTACCTCCTCAAGGACGCGCCGCGCGAGGAGCTGTTCGCGGCGGTGCGCGCGGCGGCCGAAGGCCGCACGGTCCTCTCCCCCGCGGTGGCGTCGCGGCTCGTGACCGCGGTGCGGAGGCCTCCGGCCGCGGCGGACGAAACCCTGTCGGCCCGCGAGCGGGAGGTGCTGGTGATGGTGGCCAAGGGCACGCCCAACCGGGAGATCGCCCGCGAGCTTTTCATCAGCGAGGCCACCGTGAAGACCCATCTCACCCACATCTACGCCAAGTTGGGCGTCAAGGACCGCGCGGCGGCCGTCGCGACGGCCTACGACCGCGGCATCCTGCGCACGCGGCGTTAGCCCCTCCGGGGCTAACTCTGGGTGGCGACCTCGCGGGTGGGGTCCGCGGACCACTCGGACCAGGAGCCCGGGTAGAGCGCGGCGGTCACGCCGGCCAGTTCCAGGGCCAGCAGCTGGTGCGACGCGGTCACTCCGGAACCGCAGTAGACCGCGACCTGGCGGTCCGTCAACTCCGTCACCCCGGGCGCGATCCGCTCGAAGCGCGCGGCCAGCTCCTCCGCCGGCAGGAAGCGGGCGTCCGGGCCGACGTTCTCCGTCGTCGGGGCGGAGAGGGCGCCCGGGATGTGGCCGGCCTTGGGGTCCACCGGCTCGACCTCGCCGCGGTACCGCTCCCCCGCCCGGGCGTCCAGCAGGACGCCGGTCCGGGCCAGCTCCGCGGCCTGGTCGGCGTCCACCACCGGCAGCGCTCCGGGCTGGGGGACGAAGTCCCCCACTCCGGGCTCGGGCAGTTCCGTCGTGACCGGGTGGCCCGCGGCCGTCCAGGCGGCCAGACCGCCGTTCAGCACGCGGACCCGGCGGTGTCCCGCCCAGCGCAGCAGCCACCAGGCGCGGGCGGCCGAGGTCGCCGGTCCCGCGTCGTAGACGACGACGTCGCGGTCGGCGGAGACGCCCGCCCGGCGCAGCGCCGCGCCCAGGCGGTCGGGGTCGGGGAGCGGGTGGCGTCCGCGCGGGCCGGGCGGGTCGGCGAGATCGCGGTCGAGGTCCAGGAAGTGCGCGCCGGGCAGGTGCCCCTTGGCGTACTCCTCCGCCCCTGGCGGACCGCCGAGGGCCCAGCGGATGTCGAGCAGGACGGGCCGCTGCCCGTCGGCGAGCGCGGCCGCGAGGTGGTCCGCCTCGATCAGAGGCGAGCGCGTCGAGTGGTCCATGCGGGCCATTCTGCTCCCCCGGGCGTGGACGGTAGCCACCCTCGCCCGGCCGCGACATGATGACCGGGGGACACGCGACCGGGACGGAAGGCGGCTTGGCCATGGCAGCGACGACCGGCGGCGCCGCGACGACTGCCGGGGCGGGCGTGCGCCACACCCAGGGCGCTCCCTGCTGGGTCAGCCTGATGACCACCGACCTCGACGCCGCACAGGACTTCTACGCCCGCCTCTTCTCCTGGGACTACACCCCCGGACCGCTCCGACTCGGCCCCTACGCCCGGGCCACCGTGGACGGCCGCCCGGTCGCCGGGATCGGCGTCGTGGACGCCCGACTCGGCTTCCCGGTGGACTGGGTCACCTACTTCGCGGCGGACTCGGCGGACGAGGTCGCCGGGCGCATCCGCGACTGCGGCGGCACCGTCGCCCTCGGTCCGCTCGACTCCGACGCGGCCGGCCGGCTGGTCGTGGCCTCGGACCCGGACGGCGCGGTCTTCGGCGTCTGGGAGGGGCACGCCCACCTCGGCTGGGCGGTCCGGGACGAGCCGGGCACGGCGGCCTGGAGCGAACTGGCCACGCTGGACGTGGCCCGGGCCGTCGAGTTCTACACCGGCGTCTTCGGCTCCACCGAGGTGCACCGCTTCGACGGCGCGGGCGAACGGACCCTGCTGGCCGGCGCGGACGGCATCGCGGTCGCGGGCGTCCACCGGGCCGGTCCCGACGAGGCGCCGGCTTGGCGGGTGCACTTCGCGGTCTCCGACCTGGCCGAGGCGGAGCGGACCGCCCGCGGTCTGGGGGCGAGGTCCGACGTCCCCTCGTGCGCGGGCTCGCTGTCCCTGCGCGATCCCCACGGCGGCCCGTTCGCCCTCGTGCAGCTGCAGCGCTCCTGAACGGGGGCCGCCGACAGGCTACTTGGCGTCCTCGAAGGGCAGCACGTCCGGGGACAGCACTCCCGCCTGTGCCGTCGCAGCGGTCAGCCGGCGGCGGTGGTGCCGTCGGCACAGCACCTCGTAGCCGATCTCGTCGGCGTTCACGGCGACATCGCCCACGACGACCTGCGCGCCCTCAACGACCATCACCCCACCCACCGTGCGGGCGTTGTGGGTGGCCCGGGCTCCGCACCAGCACAGTGCCTCGACCTGGAGCACCTCCACCCGGTCCGCGAGTTCGACGAGCCGCTGCGAGCCCGGGAAGAGCCGGGTGCGGAAGTCGGTGGTGATCCCGAAAGTGAACACGTCGATGCCCAGGTCGTCCACCACGCGGGCGAGTTGGTCCACCTGTGCCGGGGCGAAGAACTGGGCTTCGTCGCAGATCAGGTAGTCGCAGCGGGCGCCCGAGCTGAGCAGCTGGACGACGTAGGCGTGGAAGTCGAGGTCGTCCGTCACCTCGACCGCGTCGGTCCGCAGGCCGAGGCGGCTGGAGAGGGTGGCCGCGCCCGCGCGGTCGTTGCGGGTGAAGATGACGCCCCGGCGGCCGCGGGCGGCGTGGTTGTGGTCCATCTGCAGGGCCAGGGTCGACTTTCCGCAGTCCATCGTTCCGGAGAAGAAGACCAGCTCAGCCATGGGGAACAGCAACGCCTTTCGAAGCGTGGACGGAAGGGGAGGGGGTTCAGCGACGGACTTCGAGGAGCGGGACCAGTTGCTCGATCGCCGTCATCGAGCCGTGCAGGCCGACCATCGTGGACTCGCCCGGCTCGCGCCGGGTGGCGGTCACCGCGCCGATCGTGCCCTTGGTGCCGTCCTCCCGGGCGGCGGCGACGACATCGCCGATGCGGCCGAGGACCCGGTCCTCGACGACCGGACCGAACCAGCCGGCGGCCACCGCCTCCTCTCGGCTCGCCACCCAGAAGTCGCGGCCGAGCCGCTCCCGCCAGACGGCCAGCACGTCCGCCTCGGCGCCGGGCTGGGCGTAGACGTGACGGGCGCGACCCTCACCGCCCAACAGCAGGACGCCCGACCGCAGTTCCTCGTCCGCGTCGAAGTCGAGCCGCCCCGCGTCGGGGACGTCGACCATGCCGTGGTCGGCGGTGACGTAGAGCACGGAGCGCGGCGGCAGCTGCTCGGCGAGGCGCTGCGCGAGCCGGTCCACGGCGCGCAGCTGGCCGCGCCAGGCGTCGGAGGCGACGCCGTGGCGGTGGCCCATGCCGTCCAGCTCGCTGTAGTACGTGTAGACGAGCGCCCGGTCGGCGGAGGCCAGCCGCTCGGCGGCGAGGTCCATGCGCTCCTCGCCGGTGAGGCGGCCGAGAAAGCTTCCACCCGAAAGGGCGACCTCGGTCAACGGCGTGAACTCGAAGGTGGGCGAGGACACCTGACAGGTGCTCACCCCGGCCGCGTGGCAGCGCTGGAAGACCGTGCCGTAGGGCTGCCAGCTGCGCGGGGTGACGTGCGGCTGCCAGCGCAGCTGGTTCATCAGCCGCCGCTCGCCGGGGATGCGCACCAGGTAGCCCGCCAGCCCGTGCTCGCCGGGCGGCCGGCCGGTGCCCACGGAGGCCAGGCTGGTCGCCGTGGTGGCCGGGAAGCCCGCGGTGAGCGGACGACCGCTGCCGGCCAGGGAGCCGGGCAGCAGCGAGGTGAGGAAGGGCGCCTCCTCGGGGTGCGACTTGATCAGCTCCCAGCCCAACCCGTCCACCAGGAACACGCAGACCCGGTCGGCGGGCGGCAGCCGCAGCCCGGTCGCCGGCACGCCGTCGGACTCGCCCAGCCCGAAGCCCGCGGCGATCGCGGGCAGCAGGTCGGCGAGCGCGGCGTGTCCGTAGGCGGGCGCCGGCGCGGCGGCGGGCTGGAGCGGCAGGTGGGACTGTGCGGTCACTGGACGGCGGCCGTGGCCTCGGACAGCGCCTTGGCGAAGACCAGCGCCTGCGCCACGGTCTCCGGCCCGTCACCGGCTTCGCTGATCCGGATGGACAGGTCGTCGGCGGTGGTGGAACCCGTGTAGCCGTGGTCGGCCTCGCAGTTGGGGTCCCCGCAGCCGGCCGGCTCCAGGTCGATCCGGGAGACCGCGCCCCAGCCGATGGTGAGCACGACCTCGCGGGGCAGGCTGCCCGGCTTGTACTTCTCCGGGTCCGCGACCACCCGGCTGAGCACGACGGACGAGATCCGCCCGACCTTGACGCTCTCGGTGGAGGTGGTCGCGAAGGGCGCGGGCGAGCTGTCGTCGGCGGACTGCTCGTCGGTGTGGCTGACGATGAATCGGGTGGGGGTGAGCACGAGCACGGTGACGTGCCGGCGCACCTCGTTCTGGTCGAAGGTGGTCTCCTGGTGCACCAGGAACGCGACGACCTCCTCGGTGCCGAGGGCGATCTCCACCGCCTCGGTCACGAGGGCGGGGTAGTAGCCGCTGCGCTCGATCGCCGAGCGGAGCCCCTGATTCGTCGTCATGCCGGTCTTCGCCATGGCACCATCCTGGCATGCCCTGGGCTCCGCCCGTGCGTACACCTGCGCCATTCCCTTCCGCGTGCGCGGAGTGCCGTTTCTGCACCCCCAACGAGCCGCCTGCGGCGAGCTCCGGCGACGCAGCCGCCGTGCGGCGCAGCCGCCAGGGGCGCAGCCTCGTGCGGCGCAGCCGCCAGGGGCGCAGCCGCTGGGGGCGCGAGGAACTGCGCGAGCAACCGACCACTCGGGGAGGTCCGTCCCGCACAAGCGGCCGAAC
>NZ_JBHSQJ010000101.1:0-10092 GCF_042658505.1 Streptacidiphilus monticola
CCCCTGCGGGTCCCCGCCCCGCGTGCGTGCCCGCCCCCCGTGCGCGTCCCCGCCCCCGGGCGCGTGCCCGCCCCCTGCGCGTCCCACTCCACCGGGGAGGCCGGCAGCCGGCAGCCGGCAGCCGGCAGCCGGCTCACGCCGCCCCCGCCCGGTAGACGCGCAGATAGTCCACCGCGAGAGTGAACGGGCGCGCGCTGCCCGGAGCGCGGTGGTAACGCCCCGCGCTGACGGAGAGGTTGAGGACGAGGTAGGCGGACCACGAGCGGCCCACGCCGCGGTGGTCGCGGAAGACCAGGCGGCGGTCCAGGTACCAGTCCACGGAACCCGCGCCGTAGCGGGTCCCGATGACCACCCACGCGCCGGGGGCGATCGCGGGGTCGGAGCGGTAGGCCTGGCCGCCCCGCACGCGGTTGGAGAGTTCGAGCAGGTGCGGGCGGTCCGGGTGGTACTCGAAGGAGTCGACCTCGTTGCCGCCGTTGCGCCAGGTCCACAGGGCCGGCCAGGCGCCGGGAGCCGTGGGGAGCTGGAGTCGGACCTCGGTGAAGTCGCCCGGGCGGAGCAGGAAGCGGTCGGGGGTCGCCTCGGTGGTGAGCAGGCCGGTGCTCCACGCACGGGTGCGGTGCGGCAGTCGGTGGGGGCCGGGGCGGGCGGTCAGCTCGGCGATGCCGCAGGAGACGTGGACGGCGGACGGGTCGATCCAGTCGAGCTTGTTGTCGCGCGGGTTGTGCGTGCCGTAGCGGAAGGCCGTGGTCGCCCGCATGTTCCAACGGTCCGGCTGTGGTGGGGAGTTGAAGTCGTCGCTCCACACGAGGCGGAGGCCCGGGAGCGGTGGGCCGCCCGAGGGCGGGGTCGCCGCGCAGCCTGCGGCGGCGGCCGGGGCGGGGGAGGAGCCGCCGGGCAGCAGCAGCGTTCCGAGCAGCACGACGCCCAGCAGGGCGCGGACGGAGGGAAGCCGGAGGCGCAGGACGGACGGTCGCACGGAGTCATCCTCGGGGCAGCCGCCGCCGGATCCGCGCAGCGCCCCGGCCGTGTGGCCCGGAGGGCGTAACACGGGTCCGCGGCGGGCGCATCCCGACCCGGTTGCGGGTGCTCCGATCGGGGGGTTGGCTGAGTGAGGGGGTCAGCGGAGGACCGAGCGCCTGGAGGCGCGAGATGTTCGTACGGACCGTCTACATGGTCGGGGATCCGGCCAAGGTGGAGGACTCACTGGAGGCGCTGCGGACCGAGGGTCGGCAGATGCTGTCGGAGCAGCCCGGCTACGCGGGCATGGGGCTCTTCACGGACCGGGAGCTGGGCAAGATCTCGATCGGCTCCTGGTGGACGAGCGAGCAGGCGATGCAGGACAGCTTCGAAGCGCTGCGGGAGCGGCGCGACGCGCTGCTGGGCCGGTTCAGCCACTCGCCGACCATCGACACCTGGGAGGTGGCCGCGTTCGAGCCGATCGACCGGCCCGGGCCGGGCTGCGGGTTCCGGCTGACCCGGCTGGAGTTCGACCCGATGGACGCCGACCTGGTCGCGGACTCCTTCAAGGGCTCCGCGCTGCAGCGGATGAAGGAGGTGCCCGGGCTGATCGGGGCGAGCCTCTTCCTCAACCGGGCGCACGGCAGGGGCGCGGCCGGTGCGATGTACCGGGACCGGGACGCCCTGACCGCCTCGCGCGGCGCGCAGGCGGCGATCCGCGACGAGGCGGTGGGCAAGGCGCACTCGATGGTGCGCGCGGTCGAGGAGTTCGAGGTGGTGCTGGTCGACATGCCGACGCCGTCGCCGAGTTGACGCGCGGCGGGTGAGGGCGGCTGGGCGTCAGGGAGTCCGAGGGCGGCTTTCCCTGGCGCCCGGCCGTTGCGCTCGCTCGCGTGCGACAGCAGGCGACGGGCGGCGTGTGACACTGGGTCACCGGCGCGTGCGTGGGAGAGGGGCGTGAACGGTCGCCCGTGCGCCCGAAGGGGCAGGTGGGAGCGGGCATCCCGGTTGATCCGCAGCCGACGTGGGCATATCACGGCTGGTAACCAGCGTTCTCGGGAGGGAGGCCGCTCATGGACGGCGACGGCTCGGCAGGAGGCGGCCCGGCCCGGGCGGTCCAGGGCGGACAGGACACGCGGACCGTCGCGCTGCTCCGCCTCGGAGTCGGCACGATCGGCGTGGCCCTGCCGGTCGTGGTGCCGCTGGGCAACTGGCTCTACGCCGAGCTGCGCGGCCGCAGCACCGCCGGCTTCTGGCCTGCCTCGATCAGCGGCTCGTACTACACGAGCACCCGCAACGTCTTCGTCGGCAGCCTGTGCGCGCTGGGCGTCTTCCTGCTGTGCTACCGGGCGAGCCGGCGGGACGACCGGTGGAGCACCGTGGCGGGTCTGTTCGCGGTCGTGGTGGCGCTCTGTCCGACGGCGCCCGTGCACGCGAGCGCGCTCCAGCAGACCGTGGGCGTGATCCACCTGGTCTCCGCGGGGGTGCTGCTGTCCGCGCTGGCGCTGTTCTGCCTGGCGTCCTTCCGCGATGCCGCGGCGTCGCGGCGGGCGGACCGGGGGTACCTGGCAGCGGGGGTCCTGATCCTCGTCTTCCTGGCGGTCGCCCTGGTCACCGGGGTCACGCACGTGGGGGACGGCTGGGCGGTCACACCGCTGTACGTCTGCGAGTCGCTGTCCGTCTGGGCGTTCGGCGGCGCGTGGCTCGCCGCGGCGGTGCAGGCGTCGGGCCAGGAGCGCGCGCCGGGCGGCGCCGCACTGCCCGGGCCGACGGCGTCGCCGGAGACGGACCGGCAGGTCGGCGTCGGTCCGGCCGACACCGGTGAACAGGCGGGGCTGCCCGGAAGTTGAGGGGACGTCAGCCCCGGCCGCGGGGTCGCCGTCCGCGCGGGTCGCGTTGTCGGTGGGCGGTACTAGGGTGGGTCGCATGGCGGCGATCAAGGACCAGGACGAAGTCGTCCACGCACTGGAGCCGTTCCGGCGCGAGCTGACGGCCTACTGCTACCGCATGCTCGGCTCCGCCTTCGAGGCCGAGGACGCGGTGCAGGAGACGATGGTCCGCGCGTGGTCCAAGTTCGACGGGTTCGAGGGGCGTTCGGCCCTGCGCACCTGGCTGTACCGGATCGCGACGAACGTCTGCCTCGACATGGCGCCCGCCGCGCAGCGCCGCGCACGGCCCATGGACCTGTTCGGTCCGGGGTCCGCCGGGGCGCCGGATCTGGCGCAGCTGGAGGAGCGCGTCTGGCTCGGGCCGATCCCCGACGAGCGGGTGCTCAGCGGTGATCCGGCCGAGGTGGCGGTCGGCCGGGAGTCGATCCGGCTGGCCTTCGTCGCGGCGTTGCAGCGGCTGCCCGCCCGGCAGCGCGCGGTGCTCATCCTGCGCGAGGTGCTGGCCTGGTCCGCCGCGGAGACGGCGGAGCTGCTGGGCACGTCCGTCGCCTCCGTCAACAGCGCGCTGCAGCGGGCCCGGGCCACTCTCGCCCAGGGCGGCACGGACTACGGCGATCCGCTGAAGCCCCTGGACGAGGAGCAGCGCCACCTCCTCACCCGCTACGTGCAGGCGTTCGAGGCCTTCGACGTCGAGGCGCTGACGCAGCTGCTGCACCAGGACGCCGTGCTCAACATGCCGCCCTACCGGCTCTGGCTGCGCGGTGTGGACGAGCTTCGGGCCTGGTGGCTCGGCCCCGGCTGCGGCTGCCGCGGCTCCCGGCTGCTGCCGGTCACCGCGAACGGCTCCCCGGCCTTCGCCCAGTACCGCCCGGCGGAGGACGGCTTCGGGTGGACGCCGTGGGGTGTCACCGTGCTGGAGATATCCGACGGCGGGATCCGCACGATGACCAACCACATGGACACCGAACGGCTGTTCCCGCTATGGGGGCTGCCCGAGCGGCTCTCCCCCGAGGGCGTGCCCGCCTGAGGGCCCGTCAGCCTGCGCCTCGGTGGGCAGGAGTTCGGCCAGGCCGGTCAACTCCAGCAGCAGCCGCAGGCGCTCGCCGGCGCCGCGCAGGACGAGCGGGTGGCCGTCCCGCGCGCAGGCGAGTCGCAGTCGGGCCAGCTGGTCCAGCTCGGCCGGCCCGGGATGGTCCAGGCCGGAGACGTCCCGCACGACCGGTCCGGTCGCACGGGTGCGGGCTGGGGGATCGTCGTCACGTGTCGCCACATTCCGTCGGACGAGCCGGACGCTCGAACCTCATCGGTCGCCGGGGCTGTCGGCGGAATCCCGGCGGCCAGGTGCCGGTCGCGGGTCCGGCGTCCGCTCGAACAGCGGGACCAGGGCCGGGTCGTTGAAGGACGTGATCCGTGCGATCCGGCCGCCCGTCAGGGTCAGCACCTGGACGCCGTAAGGCAGTTCGCGGCCGTCGGGGTCGCGGTGGCGGACCAGGACGCCGCCCTGGCCGTTCGCTCGCACCGGCGTCATCCGCCACCGGTCGCGGCGGAGCACGCGCGCGGCGAGGAAGCCGAGGACGGCCTCCCGTCCGGTGAACCAGGTGGGGATCGGCGGCATCTCCAACTCGACGTCGGCGCGCAGCAGTCGTACCAGCGCGTCCGCGTCGGCCCGGGTGAAGGCGGCGACGTAGGCGTCCAGCAGGGCGCGGCGGTCGGCCTCGTCGGGTTCGCTGAGCTCGTCGGCGACCGGACCCGCCTCGGCGAGCCGGGCGCGGGCCCGGCGCAGCGCGCTGTCCACGGCGGCCGTGGTCGTGCCGAGGATCTCCGCGACCTCGGCGGTCCGGAACGCCAGCACGTCCCGCAGCGTCAGCACGGCGCGTTGGCGTGCCGGGAGGTACTGCAGCGCCGCGACGAAGGCGAGGCGGACGCCGGCCCGGGCCGCGACGACGGACGCCGGGTCGTCGTCGGCGCGGGCCCCGACGCCGAGCAGGGCGTCCGGCACGGGCTCGAGCCAGGGGACCGCCGGCTCGCGGGAGGCGACGGCCACCCGGTGGTCCTCCTCGGGCGCCCCGAGGCCCGACGGCAGCGGCCGCCGGGCCCGGGACTCCAGTGCGCTCAGGCAGGCCAGGGTGGCGATCCGGTAGAGCCAGCGCCGCAGCGACGAGCGGCCCTCGAAGCGGTCGAAGCCGCGCCAGGCGCGCAGGTACGTCTCCTGCACGAGGTCCTCGGCGTCGTGGACCGAGCCCAGCATGCGGTAGCAGTGGGCGAGCAGCTCCCGGCGGAAGGGCTCGGTCTGCGCGCTGAAGGCGGACTGCGAGGTCAACGTGGCTCCTCCCGGGACGGTACCTCCACGGCTGCCACGCTAGTGCCGTGTCCGGACAGGTCCACCGTGTTGCGGTGTCCGGTGGTGGGGCACCCCCGGCCGAAGGCTGGGGGAAGATCGCAAGGTGGAGGGTCGCCCTCGTACTGGAGGTACTTGGGCGCCCGACAAACGCCGCGTGGGGGTACCCCCGGCCGAAGGCTGGGGGAGTGCCGTGCCGGGCGCCGCAACACGGTGGACCTGTCCGGACCCGGCACGAGCGGCGCGTCAGGGGACCTTCGCCCCGCCGCGCCGCCATGCACCGTCTCGCCCAGCATCCGGCCGGGAGGTGCCCCATCCCGCGTCGGCGGAACGTCCACGTGCGTCCAGTGCGAGGACGCTCCGCCGCCCTGGAGTCGACCGCGGCTGACGACGCGGCTCATGGGGCAACGGTTCCCTGATGCGGCACCAGCGCCTGCAGGCCTGCCCCGCTCACGCGGTACTCGGGCGCGCTGTCCGGGTCGGCCGCCAACTGCAGGACCGCCTTCGCGACCTGATCGGGCGTCAGAACCGGCTGCAGTTTCTCGGTGAACGCCTCCTCGGCCAGGCCCTGGCGGGCGGCGTAACCGCGCACGCCGGTCCGGCCCAGGTCGGTCAGCGGTGTCAGCTGGGGAAGCAGGGCCACGAAGCGGATGCCGAGCCCGGCCCGCTGCGACTCCTCGGCGGCGTAGCCGCGCAGGAAGCGCACGGCGGCCTTGGCGCTGGCGTAGCCGCCGCTGAGCGGGGAGCCGCCGAGGGCGGCCCCGCTGGACATGGCGACGACCGTGCTGCCCGGCGCCAGCGGCTCCAGCAGCGCGGCCCGGATCCAGGCGAAGACGTGCCGGGTGTCCGTCTGCCAGTTGCGGCTGAAGGACTCCCAGGTCTGCTCGGTGATCGGGGCCATCAGCGGTACGGCTCCGGCGTTGAGCACCAGCAGCCCGGGCCGGTGCTCGCGGATGACGCGGTGGGCGAGCTCCTCGTCGGTCGCGTCCGCCGCCAGTGGTGTGAACAGCTCGCCGAGTTCGGCGCGGACGGCCTGGAGTGCCGCGGCGTCGCGGGCGATGCCGACGACCGGGGTGCCGGCCGTGACCAGGGCGGCGGCGATGGCGCGGCCGAAGCCGCGGCCGGCTCCGGTGACGACGGCGGGGTGGTCGGTGGGACGGGTCATCACGGACTCCTCGGGTGCGGTGCGATGCGTCTCGATGTCATGACCGGCGAGGAGGCCGGAATCCGTCGCGCCTGCCGGAACCGGGGATGTGAGCTGCATCACATCGTTGGGACGTTTTCCTGGCCGCCCCTCCTCGCCCGTCGAAGGGTGCGGGAGGCCCGAGGTGCCGTCCGGGAATCGTCAGCTTTTCGGCGTTTTGCGTGGAATTCATCGCGGCGGTCGCCTTCACTGCACCTGATGGACACGAACCCTCCGGCGGACCCGGGCGAGAGCGGCCCGGAGCACACCGCCGACGACACGGCGGACGCGTTCGACGACGCCGTCACCCGCGCCGTGTTCTCCCAGGCGCCCGTCGGGCTGCACGTCTTCGACCCGGACCTGCGCTTGGTCCGGGTCAACACCGCCGCGAGCCGGATCCGCGACTTCCCGGTCGACCGGATGATCGGCAGCACCCTGGGCGACCTGCTGCGAGCCTTCAGTGCCGACGACCCCGCGCCGGTCGAACGGACGGTGCGCCAGGTCCTGGCCACCGGACGGCCGGCGCGGGACGTGGTGGTCCGGGTGCGCAGCCGGAGCAAGCCGCCGGTCGCGGGCGTGGCCTCCGCCTCCGTCTTCCGGCTGGAGGACCCCGAGGGCCGGGTGCTGGGCGTCGTCTCCGCGGTCACCGACATCACCGCCCGCGCCCGCGCCGAGGCCGGGCTGCGGCTGCTCAACGAGGCGGCCTCGCTGGTCGGCACCACGCTGGACATCTTCCGCACCGCGGAGGAGTTCTGCCGCCACGCCGTTCCCGCCCTGGCCGACACGGTCGCCGTCGACGTCTTCGACGCCGTGATGCGCGGGCAGGCCCCGACCGCCGCCGCCGTCGAGGCGGGGGCGGCGCTGCGGCGGGCCGGGTTCCTCTCCCGGGCAGCCGACGGGGTCCAGGGCGTGCCGGTCATCGGCGAACTGACGGAGTACCAGGAGGGCACCCCCTACCGGGAGGCGCTCGCCACACTCGCGCCCCGGCTGGTGCGACGCCTCCGGCACGACGCCGCCTGGCTCGACGCCACCCGCACCCGCCACGCGCGCATCGTGGCCGCAGGCGTGCACTCGATGATCGTGGTCCCGGTCCGCGCCCGGGGCGTGGTGCTCGGCCTGGCCACCTTCCACCGCTGGCACAACCCGGTCCCGTTCGACCGTCAGGACCGGCTGCTCGCCGAGCAGTTGACCGCCCACGCCGCGCTCTGCCTGGACAACGCCCGCCTCTACGGCAGGGAGCGCTCGGTCGCCCGGATCGTCCGCCGCGGGCCGCGCCCGGCCACCGCCAGGACCACCTCCGCGGTGGAACTGGCCCACGTGTACCTGCCCGCCGGTGCGGGCGGCGGCTGGTTCGACGTGATCCCGCTCTCGGGCGCACGCGTCGCCCTGGTCGCCGGCGACACGCTCGGGGACACGGCCGGGGCGCACGTCGGCACGGGCGAACTGCGGGCGGTCATCGAGGCGCTTTCCGACCTCGACCTGCCGCCCGACGAAGTGCTCGAGCGCGTCCACGACCTCACCGCCGACAGCGACCTGGCCGGGGCGGCGACCTGCCTCTACGTTGAGTACGACCCGGTGACCCGGATCTGCGCCGCCGCCGGGGCCGGGCATCCTCCGCCGCTGCTGGTCCACCGCGACGGCACCGTGGAGACCCTGGACGTGGTCACCGGCCCGCCGCTCGGCAAGGGGCTGGCCCAGTACCGGTCCACGGCCCGGGTCCTGCCGGAGGGCGCCGTGCTGGCGCTCCGCAACGAGGCGCTGCGGCCCGACGGTGTGGCGGGCGACGACCAGGAGGTGCTGCAGGAGCGCGTCCGGGGTGCGCTGGCGGCCGGACCTGAGGGGCTGCAGCGGGCCTGCGAGGCCGTCGCCGAGGCGCTGACGCCCCGGCAGCCGGCCCACGACGCCTACCTGCTGCTGGCCAGGACGCAGGTGCTGGGCCCGGATCGCACCCGCACCTGGACGCTGCCCCACGAACCCGAAGTGGTCGGCCGCGCGCGGCGGCTGGCGACCCGTCAGGCCGAGGAGTGGGGCGTGGGGGCCGACGTGGTCGACAACACCGCGCTGATCGTCAGCGAGCTGGTCACCAACGCCGTGCGCTACGCGCAGGGGCCGATCCAGGTCCGGCTGATCCACGCGGACTCCAGCCTGACCTGTGAGGTCACCGACGGCAGCAACACCGCCCCGCATCTGCGCCGCGCGCTGGACACCGACGAGAGCGGGCGCGGTCTGTTCATCACCGCCCAGCTGAGCCAGCGCTGGGGCGTCCGCCACGCGGGCCGCGGCAAGACCATCTGGGCCGAGCAGACGCTGGCGGAGTGACCGGCCCGCAGCCGCGCGGGCAGCGGCCGGGCGGCGGCCGCCCGGAGGGCTTTTGCGGCAGAGGCCGCAGCGGTAGAGTCGCGCTGAAAACTTGCAGCGCTAGTTTTCCCTGCCGGGCCGGGGCACGAGCACGCCGAGCCCGGCCGGGCCCGCCCGACCGTCGCCCTCACGACCGGAGCACAGCATGCGTCCCGTCCACTTCGCCGTCGCCAAGCGCACCCCCATCGGCCGGCTGCGCGGAGCCCTGTCCGGGGTTCGACCGGACGACCTCGCGGCCGGGGTGGTCCGCGCGGTGCTCGACGCGGTCCCGCAGCTGGACCCGGCGCGCATCGACGACGTCTACTGGGGCGCGGCCAACCAGGCGGGCGAGGACAACCGCAACCTCGCGCGGATGGCCGTGCTGCTGGCCGGGCTGCCCGAGTCGGTGCCCGGGGCGACGCTCAACCGCCTCTGCGCCTCGGGGCTGGAGGCCGTCACCACCGCGGCGCGGGCGATCGGCTGCGGCGAGGCGGACGTCGTCCTCGCGGGCGGCTCGGAGTCGATGAGCCGGGCGCCCTTCGTGCTGCCGCGGCCGGACCAGGCGCTGCCGCTGCAGCAGGAGATCTTCGACACCAAGCTGGGCTGGCGGCTCGTCAATCCGCGGATGAAGGAGCTGCACGGCGTCCCGTCGATGGGCGAGACGGCGGAGGAGGTCGCCGCCCGCTACGGCGTCAGCCGGGAGGACCAGGACGCCTTCGCGCTGCGCAGCCACCAACTGGCCGCCGAGGCACGGAAGAACGGGCACTTCGACGCCGAACTCGCCCCGGTGGCCCTCGCGGACGGGACGGTGGTCGACGCCGACGAGTGCATCCGGCCGGACACCTCGGCCGAGAAGCTGGCCTCGCTCAAGCCGGTCTTCCGCCAGGGCGGCAGCGTCACCGCGGGCAACTCCTCGCCGATGAACGACGGCGCGGCGGCGCTGCTGCTGGTGAGCGAGGACGTCCTGGAGGAGCTGGGGCTGGAGTCCCTCGGCCGCTACGTCGCCGGAGCCAGCGCGGGCGTCCACCCGGACGTCATGGGCATCGGCCCGGTCCCGGCCGTGCGGCGGGTGCTGACCCGGACCGGCCGGACCCTGGACTCGGTGCGGACGGCCGAGTTCAACGAGGCCTTCGCGGCCCAGGCCCTGGCCTGTGTACGGGAGTTGGGCATCGACCCGGAGCTGGTCAACCCCCAGGGCGGCGCCATCGCCCTGGGCCACCCCCTCGGTGCCTCCGGCGCCCGCATCCTGACCACCCTGCTGCACCGGATGGCGCGCACCGGGGAGCGCCGCGGCCTGGCCACCATGTGCGTCGGCGTGGGCCAGGGCACCGCTGTGCTGGTCGACCGCGACTAGATGATCGATTCCAAGGGATCCCTGCGGGCAT
>NZ_JBHSQJ010000102.1:0-14548 GCF_042658505.1 Streptacidiphilus monticola
CGACGGCCCGCGGCGCGACCGCTGCCGGGACGGCGGCCGGGGTGGCCGCCAAAGCGCCCGCCGCCGAGGGCAGCACGGCCAGCACCGCGCCGACGAGTCCGCCGGCGAGGCGCTGGCTCCACCCCAGCGCCGGCAGCCGTCGCGGCACGCGCCCGCGCAGCTGAGCCGGGATCTCGACGACGACGGACAGCGCGAACGCCGCCCACGCCGCCCAGCCGACCACGACCAGCGCCCACAGGAAGAGGTTTCCGTTGTCCGGGCTGGTCAGCATCTGCCAGAAGCCGCCCAGCGGACCGGGCGGTGCCTGTCTGCCGACGGCGATCGTGCCGAGGGCGAGCACTCCGGGCAGGCCCAGCAGCAGTGCCGCCAGTGTGACGAGTGCTCCGGCAGCCCGGAGCAGGGAGACCAGTTGACGCAGCATCAGTTCCCCCTGGGAGCCGTGACGCCGTGGACGACCTGGGCGGAGCCGCTGCCCTGCACGTCGAGCGTACCGATGCCGATCAGGCCGAGCAGCAGCGTGTGGTAGGTCGAGGTGAGATGGACGGAGACGGTGGTGTCCGTGACCTCGGTGGTCACGTCCTGGGTGTTGCCGACCAGGTCCAGGTAGGTGTGGACGGCGCTCGTCGCCGCGCCGTGGTCGAGCACATAGCCCTGGCCGGCCAGCAGCCGGCCCCGGTCGATCTGCTGGCCTCCGGCCCGGGCGGCCTCCTGCGCCACCGCGTCGGCGCGCTCGATGGCCAGCAGCCGCCCGCCGCCGTCCAGCACCAGACCGCTGAGCGCGAGCAGGGTGAGCGCGCACACGGCGACGAACAGCGACAGCGCGCCCTCGTCCCGACGCACCGCTCCGAGCGTCGGCGTCCGACGCCTCGCCGGCCCGGGCGCCGGCGACACGCGCAGCACCGGCCCGAGCGCCGACCACCGACGTCCCGCCGGGCCGGGCACCGTCGGGCCGGGCGCTGTCGGCCCGGGCGCCGTCGGGCCGGGCGCCGACGGGCGACGGGCCGTCAGACGCCGCACCGCGAGGGCGCTCAGCGCTGGCGGTAGCTGTCGACCACGGAGGTGAACTCCGCCGTCACCGGCACCGAGCCGGGCAGACCCGCGAAGAGCAGGTCGTGCAGAGGCACCCGGCACTCCAACCGCACCGTGACCCAGCCCATCTCGCCGCCCGCCGGCGCGAAGTGCGCCGGATCGAGTGCGGGCACCGTGACCGGTCCCTCGCATGACACCCCCTCTGTCGTCAATGTCTGTGCCACCGCCTGGTCGGCGGCGTTCTGCGCCTGCTGCAGCGTGCGGCTCAGCGAGGCGGCGCGTGCGGCGCTGCGCGCCGCCTCGTCCACCACGCCGCGGCTGGACTGCACCCGCCCGGCCGCGAGGACGAACAGCAGGAACAGCAGCAGGGCCGGGACCAGGACCGCCGCCTCCAGGGCGATCCCGCCGCCGTCCCGGCGCCGCACCCGCTCGGCCTGCCTGGCCCGCTGGGTCCCCTCCGGCCGCTGCCTCCCCCGGAGCCTCATGGCTGCCCCACTGGAACGAACTGCTCGACCGGCAGCCGGACTTGGGCGCGGACCTGGTAGCCGCCCCAGAGGGGCACCAGTGAGCGGGCGGTGAAGGACACCGTGGCGACCATCTGGTCCCCGTCCCGGGTGACGTCGATCATCCGGTGCGTGCCCGTGCCGCCGATTCGGTCGAGGAAGGCCTTAGCGGCGGCCGGGCCCGCCCCCTCCGGAGCCTGGTAGGCACGGGCAGCCTCGCCGGCCTCCCGGGCCGCGCTCTCGGCGACCTGCTGGTCGTACCAGACGAGCGATCCCTGGACGACCAGCAGCACCAGCAGCAGCACCGCCGGGAAGACCATCGCCAGGCTGAGCGACATGGCTCCCCGGTCACCGTCGACCGCCGCGCCCGCGCCGCCCGGCACCGCTCCTGCGCGCGCTGCACCTCCGCGCGGTGCCCGCAGTTCTCCTCCGTGCGGCCCGGCGGCGAGCCGTACGCCCCCGGGCCGCGCACCCACCCGCCGGATCACTTGCCGCTGCCACCGCCGCCGGTTCCCGTGTTGGGCGCCTGAATCTGGCCGGCCTGCTGCTGCACCAGCGTCTTGATGGCCACCACGACCAGGCCGGCGGCGAACAGCAGCGCGATCACCAGCAGGGCCATCTCTATGCTGAGCGCTCCCCGGTCGCCCTCACGGAAGGCGGCGCGGGCGCGATAGGCCCGGTGGCGGACCAAATGGCCGACGTGGCCGAACATCACGAGCACGGTCATCTCCATCAACCTCCGTGGAACATCTGGAAGACCGCCGGAAAGGCGATCAGCAGGGTCATCAGGGTCACGAGCACCGAGCCGGGCACGACCATGCGCTCGCTGTCGACGTTGGCGCGGGCCAGCTCCTCGGTGAGCAGTTCGGCCCGGAGGTTGCGGGCGCGGGCCCGCAGCGTGGTGTAGACGGCGGCGCCGTCGCTGCCGGAGAGACGCATGATGTCGGCGAGGTCCTGCAGCGGCAGCAGCCCCAGCTCCTCGGCGAGGTCGTCCAGGCCCGCCCACGGCGGCCGCCGGTCCAGCACCGCCCGCTCGAGGGCGGCGGCTATGCGCCGGAAGGCCGTGCCGCGGCCGATCGAGGCCGCCCGCAGCAGGGCTTCGGCCGGCCCGGCGTCGGACGCCCGCTCCAGGGCGACGAGTTCGTAGTAGGCGGCGATGCTGTGCAGGTACTCGGCCGTGGCCTCCTTCGCCTCGCCGCGCAGCAGCACGTCCGGCACGAACCAGAAGGCCGCCGCGCAGGCCAGCGAGGCGAGCGCGGGCAGCGTCCAGCCGAGCTGCCAGCCGAGCAGCCGGGCCATCACCACCGTGTACGGCGCGGCGACCAGGCCGATCAGGGCGAAGACCAGCTTGTAGGCCATGAAGCGGCTGGCCGTCCGGCCCACCAGGGCCAACTGCCGTTTGGGCAGCCGGACCCAGGACAGGACCGCGAGCCGCGCCCCCAGCCGGTCCAGCGGACGCTCCGCCCCGGCGTCCGCCGCGGCAGCCGCGGACGCATCGGGGGGACGGTGCAGCCGGTCCAAGGCGCTCGCCAACTCCGGTGGTGCGGGCCGCAGTTCGGACGCGAGCAGGGCGAGCCCGCCGCCGAGCAGCCCGCCCACCAGCACCAGCCACGTGATCATTCCTGCGCCTCCCCCGCGTCGGTCTCCTCCGCCTCGGCCTTCCCGGTGCGGCTGCGCCGGTCGGGCTCGAGAAAGCGCGGCACCGGCTGATGGCTCGCCAGCTTCCTCATCCACCAGACGATTCCGACGAAGGCTCCCGCTGCAACGGCAAGCACGAGTTCACCCGAAGGAGTGCGGTAGGGGGCGGTGTAGCCGGGGTTGAGCAGGCCGGCGACGACCACGCCGAGGATGATCAGCACCATCCAGCGCACGGTGGCCCGGTGCTTGGCCCGGTCGGCCTCGATGGTGCGCCGCTGGCGGACCTCCTCCCGCACCGACTCCGCCAGGTCGGTCAGCGCCCGGGCCAGCCCCGGCCCCCGGTCGGCGGCCCGCAGCAGCAGGGCGGCGATCAGCTTGTCCGCGGTGGCGTCGTGCAGTTCGTCGCCGAAGGCGCGCAGCGCGTCGGCCGGGGTCCAGCGCGCCTGCAGCCGGCCCACCAGGTCCGTGATCTCGCGCTCCAGGTGGGCGGGCGCGGTCCGCAGACTGCCGGTGATCGCCTGCTCCAGGCCGACGCCGAGCAGCAGCACGTCCGCGAGCCGCTGGGTCCACTCGGACAGCGCCTCCAACTTGTCGATCCTCCGGGTGTCCGGCCGGGTCGCGGCGACCAGCCAGGGGACGCCGAAGACCAGCGCGGGGACCAGCAGGGCGCCGAGCGGGACCCCGGTCAGCAGCCAGACCAGCGCGGCCCCCGCCGCCGACACGGCCAGTTCGACCCGGTGCGCCGCCGCCCAGCGGGCGGCTCGTGACGGACCCTCAGGAACCTCCGGCGCCTCGCTGCCGCGCAGGAACACGACGAAGGCGGCCAGGCCACCGGTGAGGGCGACCCCGGAGAGCACGGAGAGCAGCAGCGCCGCCGTCATCGGCTCGACCCTCCCTGCCTGCGCACGGGCACGGCGCCGGGGACACCTCGCGGCACCGGAACGCCGCCCGCGGGCCCGCCCGGAGCGCCGCCGTGGACCCGCAGGTGCAGCGGAGCGCCCCAGGTCCCGTAGGGGTTGCCGAGCAGCGCCGCGTCGAAGCCCGCCCGGCGCAGGTCGTCCAGGCAGGCGGGCGGGGTCTGCGGCACGGCCCGGGGCTCGCTGCCGTCGGGAGCCGGCCCGAAGACCGTGTTCAGCGCGGGCCGCCCGCTCTCGCCGAGCCCGGCGACCTCCAGGACGTGCGAGACGAAGCGGTGGCGGCGGCCGCCCACCGGCGTCTCGTCGATCATCGTGACGTGGACGATGAAGTCCAGCGCGTTGGCCGTCAGCCGGTAGGCGAGGGCGTCGGTCATCTGCGAGCCGTACTCCAGGCAGAGTTCGGCGATGCGGTCCACGACCATGTGCGGGGTGCGGGCGTGCAGGGTGCACATGGAGCCGCCCTCGCCGTTCGTCATCACCCGCAGCATCGGGACGACCTCCGCCGAGCGCACCTCGCCGACGATGATCCGGGACAGCGTCATCCGCAGGGCGGCGGGGATCAGTTCACCGATCGTCAACTCGCCCGCGGCACGGCCGTCCACGCGCTCGCCGTTGCCCTCGCGCGCCTCCATGGGGACCACCTGGCGCAGTTGGCCGAGTTCGTGCAGCCAGAGCTCGAACTCCGTCTCCAGGGTGCCGATCCGCTCCTCGGGCGGGATCTCGGCGGCCATCGCGCGCAGCAGGCTCGTCTTGCCGACGCCCTGGGTGCCCGTGATCATCACGTTCTTGCGCGCGCGGATCGCGGAGGCGAGGAAGGCGGCGAGAGTGCTGTCCACGCTGCCCATGGCGACCAGGTCGCCGAGCGTCGCCTTGGCGACGCGGTGGCGGCGGATCGCCACGTAGGGGCGCGGAGTGACCCCGGTCAGCGCCTGCAGCCGCATGCCGCCCTCCAGGCGGAGGGCGAGGGTGGGGCTGGAGGTGGACAGGCTGCGTTCGCCGCCGCCGTGACGACGGGCCAGGTCCTGCAGCAGTTCGACGAGTTCCTCGTCGCTGTCGGCGACCGGCGGGACCTGACGCAGGGGCTGGTGCGCGCGTGAGACCCAGACGTCGTCGCAGCCGTTGACGAGGATGTTCTCGATCTCCGGGTCGTCCAGGTACGGCTGCAGCCGACCTGCTCGGAAGAGCAGGTCGTAGACGGTGTCGGCGAGTTCGCGGTCCTGCTCGCGGGTGGGCGAGACGCCGTGCGCGACGGCGTACGCGTCGGACCACCGGGCCACCGCGTCCGCGATCAGTGCGCGCCCGCGCTGACGCCGCGTGGCCTCGTCCACGGCGGCGGCGCCCTGCTCGTAGAGGTCGGCGGCGACCTGGCGCTTCAACTCCCGTGCGACGTCGGCATCAACGGCCATCGCGCAGCTCCCCCTCGTCGTCCCGGTCCAACGCCAGCCCCAGCGCCCCAGCGGCGGTGAACCCTCGTGCGGGGTCCTCACCGGGGAACTGCCCTGGCGGCGCGGGGTTCGGCACCGGCGGCGGCGCGAGGCGGTAGTCGGCCGCCCCGGCCGCCCACCCTCCGGCCCCGGCCGGGTCTCCCGCCCCCGTGGGGACGGGCGGGAGTGCTTGGGGCCTCGTGTCCCACCCGGCCGGCACGGCAGTTGACGTGCCGTCATCGGGCGGAGCGCCGACCCCGAACCCCGGCGGGGGCAGAGGACGATCGTCCGCCTCCCAGGCACCACCGGGCCCCGGTGCACCGGGCGAGGTCCCGCAGGACGCCCAGCCGCCCTCCGACCCGAACTCCGGCAACGGGCCCGGCTGTGCCACCGTCGGCGGAACGGAAACCCCCGCGTCCGACGCCGACGCTTGCCTCGCGGCACCACCCGGCTGCCCACTTGCCGAGGCGGCAGCCGCTGCGGCGGAGCCGGGCGAGCGGCCGCCCGCAGTCCAGGCGGACGGGGCCACCGCATCGGGACTGGCAGCCGTGCCCAGCAGGGGCGCAGTTGGGACTGTCAGGGCCGTCGACGCCGTCGGGGCGACCGGGGCTTCAGCCGGTGTGGCGGATCCGGGCAGGCCGTCGGCCACCACCCACGCAGGAGGCGAGGCTGCATCCGGGCCAGCGCTCGTGCCCGGCCGAGGCGCACGCGGGGCTGCCCAGTCCACCGGCGCAGCCGATGCGGCAGAGCCCGGCGAGCGGCCATCCTCCCTCCACGCGGACGGGGCCGCCGCATCCGGGCGGGCGCTCGTGCCCGGCAGAGGCGCACTCGGGGCTGCCCAGTCCACCGACGCAGCCGATGCGGCAGAGCCCGGCGAGCGGCCATCCTCCCTCCTCGCGGACGGGGCCGCCGCATCCGAGCGGGCGCTCGTACCCAGCTGGGGCGCCGCGTCAGCAACACCGATCCCGGGCACCGCCGGGGCTGTCGCATGCGGCGCGGAGCGTGGCAGCGGGGGCACCGGGGCGGGGACCGGGCCGCGGGCGGTCGGAGGGGGTGCCAGGCGGGTGTGGCGGCGGGAAGCCAGGAGGTGGACCTGGTCGGCCGCCGAGCGGGCCGAGCGGAGCAGCTCGGAGCGGTGCAGGCGACGGTCCGTCAGGTCGCCGCCGTCGGAGAGGATCCGGGCTTCACGGGGGGCATGGGGCAGCAGGCCGAGCACCGGGAGGTTCAACGTCCGGGAGATCTCCGCCGTCGCGTACGGGCCCTCCTGGACCAGCAGCAGGCCCAGCGCGTCCGAGCCGGTCCCCCGGGCGTCCAGGTCGGCGCGCAGCGCCTCCGCGCGGGGGCGGGTGGCGCTGATGCCGCGCAGCGTGCAGCGGGTGACGGCCAGCACCACGTCCGCCCGGCGGGCCAGCACCGCGGAGGGGCCGAAGGCCCCGCCCCGGCCCAGATCCACGATCACGTCGCAGTCGCCGTCGGCGAGTTCGCGGCAGACCCGGGCCAGCGGCTCCCAGGTGTAGGCGAGCGCCGCGGCCTGCGCCGGGTCCGTCAGGCCGGGCAGCAGCAGCCGCTCCGGGCCGCCCTCGGGCCCGAGGTCGACGAGCTGCTCGCCGAGCGACTCCGCCAGCCGGCCCCGGCGGTCGGCGACCGCGAGCCGGTGCAGGCCGCGGTCGGCCTCCACCTGCCCCTGCAGCGCGCCGGCCAGCACGGCTCCGCCGTCGGGGTCGCACTCCACCAGCAGCACCCGACGCCCGGGCTGCACCGGCCAGCCCAGCAGCAGGGCCAGGGCGGCGGTGGTCACCCCCGGAGCGCCGGGGCCGCCGGACAGCGCCAGCAAGGTCATCCGCTGCTCCTCGCTGCCAGCAGCAGGGCGAAGTCGCCGCCGGCGGCCAGGTCGGCCACGGCCTGCCCCTTCGCGGCAGGGACCGCCAGGTCCACCACGCGGGAACCGTCCGTCGCCGCGTCGCCGAGGTCCACGACCCGCGCGGTGATGGACGTGAGCGCGGGCGCGCCCGCGCTGCCGCCGCCCGAACCACCGCCGGAGGAACCGCCGTTGCCCGCCGAGGGCGTGTAGACCAGCACCACCCACGTCCCCGCCGTCAACGGCCGGGCCGGCAGCTGGCTGCGCTTGGCGGCCACGCCGACGACCTGCTCGCCGTTCCCGACCAGCGGCTCGTTGCTCAGCTCACTGGCTGTCAGCAGCGTTCCCTGCTTGAGGTCGGTGGTGGCGCGCATGCCGACGACCTTGCTGTCGGCGGAGAGCGCCTTGAGCGAGGGGTCGAGGGAGATCCGGACCTGGACCAGGTCGGCGGGCTCGACCTGCTGTCCGGCCGGGACGTCCCGGGCCAGGGCGAGCACGGCGACGCGCTGACCCGTCGTCAGGTAGAGCGCGGCGCCGCCGAGTCCGCCGGAGGCGACGAGGGCGACGGCGAGCGCGAGCACGGCCGGTCTGCGCCTGCGCCGCTGCGGGACGCGCGCCGCGCCGGTCACGGCGCGCGCTGCGGTCAGCGTGGGGGACGCGGGTTTCTCCACCGTGCTCCTGCCTCCTGGTCGTGCCTGCCCTGGTGCCGGTCGTGGGTGCGGATCGTCGTCGTGGCCGGGGGTGCGGATCGTCGTCGTGGTCGGGGATCCGGGTCGTGGTCGTGGGTGCGGGTCCTGGTCGCGGCGCTCCGGCCGGTCGGGCCCGACGTCGGACGCTGACGCGGTCGGTGGATCTCAGTGGCTTCAAGCGGCTTCTCAGTGGTCCTCAGTGGTCCTCAGTGGTTGAGGACCTGCAACTCCTCGACGGTCAGCCCGGTGGCCTGCCCCAGGACCGGGTCCATGTCGAAGTCGCCCGCCGCGCCGTCACTCGAGGTCCAGTGGACATGCCAGGCGACGGTCGCGTCGATCTGGTACTGCTGCCCGGGGACGCCGGCCGAGGGGCGGGTGTAGCGGTAGCCGCAGTCAGGTGACGGCCTGGCCGCCTGGTCGGCGCTGTAGGGCGTGCCCGCGCCCGCGCAGTGGACGACTGCGCCGTCGCCCATCTGCCAGTCCACGCCGCTCGTCCACACCTGCGCGGTGACGGACAGGCCCGGCACGGCGGCCGTGACGGTCAGCGGATGGTCCCGGTCGGCGTAGCTGTCCGGGGTCTGCCTGAGCCAGAGCCAGACGTCCGCGCCGACCACCGCCGAGTGCGCGGCGTCGGGGGCGGTGGCCGGTTGCGAGGGCTGCAACTTCAGCTTGGCGACGGCGAGATGGGCCAGTTCGCCGGGGGTGACCTTCGGCCCCGGGTCCGGTGGAGCGGCGCGCCAGACCGCGGCGACGCCGTTGCCGCCCTGGAGCGGGCAGGTGCGGATGTAGACGGCGCCGTCGGTGACCGGATGGCCCTGCCAGGCCGGATCGCCCGCCGGCGGCTGGGGTTGGGCGACGCTGTAGTAGCAGCCGTCGGAGGAGTCGAGGACGCCGACGCCGGGGAGGTAGCAGGGGACGATCTGGCCGCCGTACCGGCAGGCGTTGCCGCCCCCGCCGCTCCCGCCGCCACCTCCTGTGCTGCTGCCGGGACTTGCGCCGGTGCCCACGGTGACGCAGACCCAGGAGTTGTCGCAGGACCCGACCGGCGGGGTGTCCGCGCCAGCCCTCGGGGCGGCGCCGAACAGCGACAGCACGAACAGCAGCGCCACCGTCGGCAGTGCCGCCGCGCTCCGCGACCGCCGCCTCAACACGGCTGGTCCGTGTGCCGGGTGACGCTGTCGATCAGCCAGACGCCGTTCAGCCTGCGGGCGGTGGCCTGCACCACGTACCGGGACGGCGCGGTGCCGGACGCGGCCCCGGTCTGCTTCCACGCGGAGACGTCCAGGCAGTCCGTGAGGGTGGCGCGGTCGGTGCCGGTGGCGGTGACCCGCGGGCTGCTGCGGGGGGCGCCCGTCATCCTCCGGCCGCTGCGGTGCAGTCGCAGCACGTTGGCGTAACTGTCGCTCAGCGCGGCGCCGGTGGCGTAGGTGCTGAGCCCGGCCCCCTGGGCGTCGGCCGCGGCGTAGGCCTTGACCTGGGCGGCCCAGTAGCCCTGGTAGGCACGCAGGACGAGTTGCGCGGCCCGGCCGTCCACCGCCTGCACCGGGGCGACGGCCGCCTGGCTGGGCGTCGGCTCGGCGCTGGGCCGGCCGTCGAGGGTCTGCACACCGGAAGTGCCGTCGGCACAGCCTGCCAGCAGCGCGGCCAGCAGCGCGGCCAGCAGGGCGGCCACGCCGAGCGCGGACACCGGACGGGCTGTCAGCTTGCCTGCGGAGTAGGCCCGTTGCATAAATCCCCCCTCGCCGCTCGGGTCACCCTTGGGGCGTTGACCAGCACACTATTCCGCCTTGCGGGGTCTGTCCCCGGTCTGGCCGAAAATACGCCAGGAATTAATAGTGATCATGTCAAGTCGTGGGCAACCCGGGACGGCTCCGCGGCCCCAACACCCCTCGCAGCGCGGCACGGTTGCGCAGCAGCAGCCTGCTCTCCGGCGGCGGTCCGACCCAGCGCGCGCCGGGGGCGTCGGCCCGGTCGAGGGCGGGCTGGAGCGCGTACGGGTCGAGCGCGGCCGGAGCGCCGGGAACGCCCTGCTCCAGCGCGTCGGCCAGGAGCGCTGCGAAACCGCCCGCGCTCCCGCCGCTCTCCGCGCGCCCCCGACGCGAGGACTCCTGCCGCACCAAGCGCCCCCAGGCGGGAAGTTGCCGGCGCAGCTCCTCCGGCTGCCAGTCCTGCCAGACCGCCGAGTCGGCCACCGCGTCCAGCACCAGCAGGCGTTCCGCCTGGCCGCTGTGGGCCATCGCGCTGACGACCCACTCGCAGGGCAGCCCGCGTGAGGCCGCGTTCTCGCGCAGGCTTCCCGCGGTGACCACCACCGGGCGCCGCCGCCGCGGATCCCAGGCGAGCTGACCCGCGAGGTAGACGACGAGCAGCCGCCCGCCCCGACCCGCGGCCTGCTTGAGGGCGGCATGCAGGGCGTTGGCGTCGGCCGCGGGATCGACGGCGGTCACCCGGCAGCGGCCGGGCCCGGCGTCGAGCATGGCCGCCGCCACGGCGCGACCGAAGCGCTGCGCCCCTGCCGCCGCCCCCAACGACCCGGCGAAGGCCCGCTCCTCCGGGCACTCCGCTCCCAGCAGCACCAACTCCACCGCGCTGTCCACGAGCCACACCACCCCCTCCTGGCGAGGGTGGCCTTCCCGAGTCCTTCACCAGGGAAACCCTTCTTCTCCGCGTCTCGCCCGGACCGCCGGTGGCGCGTGAGTTCCGTCACCTCGAAGTGACCGACCGGTAGCGGTAGCCTCCGGCACCATGACGACCTACGCATCCCTCGCCGACCTCGCCGCCGCGGTCGGGACCGAACTCGGCACCAGCGAGTGGCACACGATCGACCAGCACCAGGTCGACCTCTTCGCCGAGGCCACCGGTGACCACCAGTGGATCCACGTCGACCCCGAGCGCGCCAAGTCGGGCCCCTTCGGCGGCACCATCGCCCACGGCTACCTGACCCTGTCGCTGATCCCGGTGCTCGCCGTCCAGTGCTACCAGGTCGAGGGCATCCGCATGGCCGTCAACTACGGCTCCAACAAGGTGCGGTTCCCATCGCCGGTGCCGGTCGGCTCCCAGGTCCGGGCCACCGCGGAGCTGGTGGAGACCGAGGAGGTCCCCGGCGGGCTGCAGGCCGTGGTCCGCTTCACCATCAGCGGCCGCGACGGCGGCAAGCCGCACTGCGTCGCGGAGACGATCACCCGCTTCTACGCCTGATCCGCTCCGCCGGACCTTCAGGTCCCGGACCGGGCGCCCCGGTTCCGGGACCGCATCCGGAGCAACAGCCCCGGGCACGTCCCTGAGCTGCGGGTTATGTTGCCAAGGTGTCGACGGACTCGTGGTTCTCCCGTATCCCGCAGCTGCGGGCCCCGGTCTCCTTCGGAGCCCGGCCCACCGGCGAGCGACTGGCCCGCGTCCGGCGCTCGCCGCAGTTCTCCGCCGGTGCGCTGCGCAATCCGGTGCCGACCCGGCGGTTCGCCCCCGGCGCCCCGCTCGGTCTGCTCCGGGACGCGCTCAGCCCCGACCGCTACCGCCGCCGCCCGGTCGCGGCGGTACCGGTGCACCGGCTCACCCCGGCGCAGCTGGCGCAGCCGCCCGCCACCGGGCTGCGGCTCACCTGGCTCGGCCATGCCACCGTCCTCGCGGAGATCGGCGCCTCGCGGGTGCTGTTCGACCCGGTGTGGGGTGAGCGCTGCTCCCCGTTCGCCGCCTTCGGGCCGCGGCGGCTGCACCCCAACCCGATCCCCCTGGCCGAGCTGGGGCCGGTCGACCTCGTCGTCGTCTCCCACGACCACTACGACCACCTCGACCTGCCCACGGTGCGTCAGCTGGCGCGCACCGGCGCGCAGTTCGCCGTACCCCTCGGCGTCGGGGCGCACCTGGAGCGCTGGCAGGTGGCCGCCGGGCAGATCACCGAGCTCGACTGGCACGAGTCCGCCGAACTGGCCGGCCTCGAGGTGACGGCGGTGCCGGCCCGTCACTACTGCAGCCGCGGGCCCCGGCTGAGCGCCTGTCAGCTCTGGGCCTCCTGGGTCGTGGCCGGTCCCGCGCACCGGCTGTACCACAGCGGCGACACCGGCTGGTTCCCCGGCTTCTCGGCCATCGGCGCGCAGTACGGCCCCTTCGACGCCACCCTGATGCAGATCGGCGCGTACAGCCGCTGGTGGCCCGACGTGCACCTGACGCCGGAACAGGGCGTCCACGCCCACCAGGAGCTGGGCGGCGAACTGCTGCTGCCGGTCCACTGGGCCACCTTCGACCTGGCGCCGCACCCCTGGGAGGAGCCGGTCGAGCGCACGCTCGCCGCCGCCCGCGCCGCGGGCGTGACGGTCGCGGTGCCGCGCCCCGGCGTGCCCTTCGAACCGGCGGCCCCGCCGGCGTTGCGGCTGTGGTGGCGTGCCGTCGCCGCGCAGCCGCGCGCGGGGGCGCCGGACGTCCGGCAGCCGCTGGCCGACAGCGGACGGACCGTCAGCGAAGGCGCAGCGCCTGGAGTGTGAACACCGGGTCGGGCCGCTTGCGGTCCTGGTCCGGCAGCCCGGCGAGCCGGGCGAGCAGGTCCTCCCGCACCTCCGGGGCCAGCCGCTGCGACCAGAACTGGTAGTGGCCCAGCCGGATCTTCTCCGCCACCTGCGCGGGCGACCGCCCGCGGCCCGGCGCCGGGAACCGGCTCCCTCCGGCCGGCTCGAGGCCCAGCCCGGCGGCGGTGGCGAGGACGCGGGGCAGGTGGTCCTGCTCCTCGGCGGCGACGGAGTTGGCCGTGCCGTCCACAAGGCGGGGCTGGAGGTCTCCGAGCACCTCGTCGATATCGCTGCCCACGTCGTGCGCCGCGTCCTTGTCGACCGTACACACCAGCACGCCGCCGGGACGCAGGACCCGGGCGAACTCCCGCAGCAGCGGGGAGGAGTCGGGGACCAGGTGGAGCAGCCAGACGCAGCTGACGGCGTCGAAGCAGCCGTCGCGGAACGGCAGCCGCCCGGCGTCGGCGAGCACCGCGCGGCCCGGGAGCCGCTGCGCTCCGAGCGCGAGCATCCCGGGGGAGCGGTCGGCGACCACGACCCGGCGGCCGGGGACGGCGGCGAGCCTGCGGCTGATGATCCCGGTCCCGCCGCCGACGTCGAGCAGGTCCTTGACCCCGTCGGGCAGCAGCTCCTCGATCGCGGCCGCCGCCCGCTCGGCCCTGGGCTCCCCGCCGCGCGTCTCGTCGTAGAGCCGCGCCTCCTTCTCCCACGAGAACTCCGTCATGTCGATCAAGAATGCCCCTACCGCGGACGGCGGGGAAGTCCCCTGTGCCGGCCACCGGTGACGTCTGCAACCATGTGCAGGTGACCGATCAGACCCCGCAGCCCGTCGCGATCAAGGACTTCGCCGATCTCCTCCATCTCGACGAGATCGAGCTCAACCTGTTCCGCGGCTGGTGCCACGCCGGAGCGCCGCTGCGCGCCTTCGGCGGCCAGGTCGCCGCCCAGGCACTGGTCGCGGCCGGGCGGACCGTCGCCCCGGACCGCCATGTGCACTCGCTGCACAGCTACTTCATGCGCCCCGGCGACCCGCGCCGCCCCCTGCTCTACCAGGTGGAGCGGCTGCGGGACGGCCGGAGCTACAGCACCCGGCGGGTCACCGCGATCCAGCGCGGCGAGATCGTCTTCAGCCTGTCCGCCTCCTTCAAGCGGCCGGAGCCGGACGAGCGGATCGAGCGCCAGCAGTCCATGCCGGAGCTGCCCGGCCCCGAGGGCCTGCCCGCCCCCTACGCCGCCTGGTCCGCCCAGGACCCGGAGAGCTACTGGGCCACCACCGCCCAGCGGACCCTGGACATGCGCATCGTGCCGACCGCCAGCCCCGGGCTCCCGGTCGACGAGCTGGGCGCCAGCAGGCAGTACGTGTGGGTCAAGTCCGCCACCCAGCTGCCCGCGGACGAACCCCTGCTCCAGGTCTGCGCGCTGGCCTACCTCTCCGACCTCACCCTCGCCTCCACCGCCGCCCTGCACCTGCAGCCCCCGCGGGCCGAGCGCACCGAGCGGACCCCGCTGGTGCTGGCCTCACTCGACCACGCCATGTGGTTCCACCGCCCCTTCCGCGCCGACGACTGGCTGCTGTTCGTCCAGCGCAGCCCCTCCGCGGCGGACGGACGCGGACTCGCCCAGGGCGACTTCTACACGCGCGACGGGCTGCTCATCGCCACGGTCATGCAGGAGGCGCTGATCCGGCTGCGCTGAGGCGGCGACGAAGAGGATCGCGCCGCGTTGAACCGCGGCGGGGCGGAGGGCGTAGAAGGACCGTCGGATCCCACAGACCGTCAGGAGCCTTCATGGAGACCACCCGTCGCACCGTCCTCGCCGGAACCGGCGCCCTCGGCGTCGCCGCCGCCCTCACCGCCTGCGGTTCGTCCGCGTCCTCGGGCGGGTCCTCGGCCGCGGGCACGACCGCGCCCCAGTCCTCGTCGGCGCCCTCCGCCCCCGCGGGCTCGGCCTCGGCCTCCGGTGCGGGCGGCACCGCGCTCGGCGCGGGGGGC